>JBDTEI010000505.1:0-3321 GCA_039922675.1 Microcoleus sp. | reverse complement strand
TCCCAGCCGGGGGGACGCTTGGAGTTGTACCACGCAATGGAGCCGATACTAACCGCAGCCACAAATCCAACACCCAGAACTGCGATGGGAATCATTAGGTTGTTATCTACCATTAGGTTGAAATCCTTATTTACTCTACTTTTGTATTATTTTATGTGTTATTGACGCTCCTGCAATATATCGGAAGACTGAAAAGTGAGTGAATTGCAGCCATAATACTTAGAGAATGAAATTAGAGGGCCCCTTTATGCCGCTGTTGACAATGGCATTGCTGCTAGCTGCCAGTTTTGCCCTGGGTGCTTTGCCGCTGACTCGCTGGGCGGTGCGGCTGCTGGGCGGCAAGGATTTGAGGCGGTTGGGCACGGGGAATGTGGGCGTGTCGGCTGCTTTTATTCACGGGGGGAAATTGGCGGGGATTGCTGCGGTGTTGGCGGAAGTTGGCCGGGGTATTTTGCCGGTTTGGGGGGGCAGATTTTGCTTCCCGGATGCGCCGGAAATCGCGATCGCCCTGTTAATTCCTCTAGTCGCCGCCAGATATGCGATCGCCCGAGGGGGAGGCGTCACCAACGCCGTTTGGGGTCTTTTGGTATTTTCGCCGCCGGTGGCTATCTCATCTGGCATTTCGGGGCTGCTGGTGTGGGGTTTGGCACAGTGGTGGTGGCAAAAGGGCGATCGGGCGAGAGTGTTTGCTTCCCGCTGCGGCTGTCTGTGCACGCCCATCTGGGTTTGGGTGTGGCGTCAATCTTTGCCGGAATTTTTAGCAGCAGCAGGATTGGGAGTTTTATTAGCAGCAATTAATCTCAGTCAGGGTGATGATATGGCTTTATCTAAATCGGAAAAATTGTTTTCTCTCGATGACTCGTTGGATGCTGCAATCTGCGGCGATAAAGCTGCTAAGTTGTCTCAGCTAAAACGCGCTGGTTTTAATGTTCCTTCGGGCTGGATTTTGCCATCTTTGAAGGAAGAAGGAAGTTCGGCAGCGGATTTTGTAACGGATGTAACGGATGTCAGAAGGAAGAAAGAAGGGGGAAGTTCAGCAACGGATTCTGTAACGGATGTAACGGATGTTAAGAACAAGAAAATAGGCAGAGAAAATAATGGACAATCCGATCGCCTTTCAATCAGTAATTCTGTAATCCCAAACCTGAAATCGAAAATTTCCAACCGCATGATTGTGCGCTCTTCCGCTGCGGGAGAAGATGGCGATATTAGTTCCGCCGCCGGACAATATGAAACCATCGGGCCTGTTTTTACTGAAGCAGAATTGCTCGACGGAATTACTCTCTGTCGCCAGTCTTATTGGACTTCCGAAGCAATTGCTTACCGCCGCCAGCGACAACTCCCCGATACTCAAATGGCTGTCTTGATTCAGCCTTATATTCAGGGCAAAGTTGCAGGAGTCATGTTCAGCCGCAATCCTTTAGATGGCGGTTCCCAGATAATTATTGAAGCTTTGCCGGGAGGTGCGGAATCTGTTGTCGGCGGACAAGTTACTCCGCTGCATTTGGAAGTTGATTTTAGCACGCCTGAAACTTTAGAACAAAATTTAAGCGAACTCCAAATTAGTTCATTTATTAACAAACAAATTATAGCAGAATTAGTCAAACAAGCGCAAGCCATCGAAGCTTTTTTTCACGGCATCCCGCAGGATATTGAGTGGAGTTGGGATGGGGAAAAAGTTTGGATTTTGCAAAGCCGCCCGATTACCAATTTGCAGCCGTTTTGGACGCGGACTATTGCCGCTGAAGTGATTCCCGGTGCAATTCGCCCGCTAACTTGGTCGATTAATCGGCCGCTGACTTGTGGGGTTTGGGGAGAGATTTTTCAGGTGGTTTTGGCCGATCGCGCTGCGCATCTAAATTTTAAGGAAACTGCGACTTTGCTGGGTTCCCACGCTTATTTTAACGCGACTTTGTTGGGCGAAATTTTTCGGATGATGGGATTACCGGAGCAGGGTTTGGAATTTTTGCTCAGGGGGCAGAAGATGGGTAAACCGCCTTTGGGGAAGATTTTGCCTTCTTTGCCCGGTTTGTGGCGTCTGGTGCAGCGGGAGCGGGCGCTGAATGCAGATTTTGCGGGCGATCGTACTTCGATTTTTCTGCCAGCACTGCAAAGTCTGGAGAAGTCAGTTGATAGTAGGCAGTTGGCAGTTGATAATAGTAACAATGCCCAATTCCCAATTCCCGATTCCCAATGCCCAATGCCCAATGCCCAATTCCCAATGCCCAATTATCAGTATTTGTCGGAGTTGTTAGCCAGATCTGAGCAAATTCAGGAGTGGCTGAAACCGATTACTTATTACAATATTCTAGGGCCGATCGGACTGGCAATTCGTAAAGCAATTTTTCGCGTTGACGATGACTGGCTTAACAATGATACTGCTCCGGAAATTGCATCGGTGCGAGCTTTGCAGCAGTTGGCTGAAAAATTGCGAACAACGGCTATTTTGCAATTTGGCGAAATTGTTTCAACCGCACAGTTAGCACAATTTTTTGCTGAAACTCCGGCTTTGCAAGCGGAGTTTGAACAGTGGCTTAATACTTACGGATATTTGAGCGAGGTGGGAACGGATATCGCTGTTCCTACTTGGCGGGAACAGCCGGAATTTTACCGAAAGTTGCTGTTAACTCTGGCTCAAAAATCTGCTATTGCTAATTCACCAGCAATTGATAAATTAAGCTTGAATTTTGCTCAAAAGTGGCGCTTAAATAAATGTCAGGAACGAGCTACAGTCAAAAGCCAAATTAGCGAAGTTTACGCTCGTTTGTTGGCTCACCTGCGCTGGACTTTTCTGGAGATTGAAGCCTGCGGATTGGAAATGCAGGTATTTGAGAAACCTGGAGATATTTTTTATCTGGAATTTGCGGAGATTCAGCAGTGGATTCGCAGCGGTGCGAATGTTTGTTTTCAGGATAGGATTGCGCTGAGGCGCGATCGACTGTTGACTGATCGCGATCGCCCGATTCCCCCTGTAGTCTACGGCAATTTGCTGCCGAATTCTCGCAAAAGGTCGATCGACTCCACAACCTCAACATCCGCTATCATGCAGGGAATCCCCGCCAGTATCGGCTGCGTCGAAGGTTTTGTCAAAATTTGCCGGAGTGTCACCACAGATTTAGGCGAAAATGCGATCGTCGTAGTACCCTACACCGATGCAGGTTGGGCGCCGCTGCTGTTAGGAGCCAAAGCAATTGTAGCGGAAGTTGGCGGCCAATTGTCTCACGGAGCAATTATCGCTCGCGAGTACAAAATTCCGGCAGTTATGAATATTGCTGAAGCTACAACTCGCTTGCGAGACGGTCAAAAAGTTCGCGTAGATGG
>JBDTEI010000504.1:0-11329 GCA_039922675.1 Microcoleus sp. | reverse complement strand
ACCCCGCGCGAGCTCCTTTGATTGGCTGTGCAAGATGTCAGATCCAAGTTAAATCCACAATCGCCTATAACACAAAAAAACTCGCGCCGGCTTGCCGAAAGCCCGGTATGCCGGAAATTTTGCATCTGTCTAGAAAAATAGAATTAAAATAAATCTATCTAAAGACTTAAAAATGTAGCTTAAGTGCCGGCAAAGGGAATACTTGAAGATGAAAAAATTTCAAATTTCACCTTATTTAGCAGCAATTGCTACATCAGTAGCAATTTTGGTCGGAGTTGGCATTTTAGACCGATCGGAACAACAACGATTTTTGCAGTACAGCCGCACTAGCACGATCGATCGGCTCAGCACAGTCCGTTCTAAGCTGGAAAGCTCTTTGAATTCCCGGCTATTTTTGATCCGGGGTTTGGTGGCTGACATTTCCAATAACCCAAACATCACCGAAGCCGAGTTTGCAGCGACGGCGAGAATTCTGCTGGCACAGCAAACCGGTATTCGCAACATAACTTTAGTTAAAGGCACGACGATCGCTTACATTTATCCGCCGGATGGAAATCAAAAAGCGATCAAGGTTGACTTGACGGCGCTACCCGAACAGCGAAAAATGGTCGAAGATGTCATCAGCAGCAGAAAAACTTTAGTTGCCGGGCCCGTGAAATTATTGGAGGGAGGCGTGGCCTTCGTCAGCCGATCGCCCATTTTTCTCACACCCCCGGGTATCGAGCCCGAAACAGGAGTTTACTGGGGGTTGATCGGCGTGATCCTCGACAAAAACTCCCTGATGGAGGAAGCAGGACTCAATGACACCTCAGCCAACCTGCAATACGCTGTGCGCGGCAAAGACGGCAAAGGAGCGATCGGGGACGTGTTTTTCGGCGACAAGTCGATTTTTCAGAAAAGTCCCGTGGTTCTGGAAATCACTTTGCCCAACGGTTCCTGGCAGTTGGCAGCAATTCCGGCGGGAGGATGGCAAAAGAATTCGCCGCTGCGGGGGTGGTTGCTGTTTGGTGGCTGCTTGCTGGCCGTTTTCGGCGGGGCGGTGGCCTTTAGCTGGGTGTACGGCACTGCGAAATTGCGTGGGAACGAAGCTAAGTACCGGCAATTGGTGGAGAATGCTAACAGCATTATTGTGCAGTTAGATAGCGAAGGTAAGATTACTTTTTTTAATGAGTTTGCGGAAACTTTTTTTGGGTATTCAGAAGCAGAAATAATTGGCAAAAGTGCGATCGGCACAATTGTAGATCCGGCCAATTTGTCCGAAAATCATTTAGCCGTAATGATTCGAGACTGTGCGGCACAGCCGGACAAATACTTCAAACAAGAAAATCAAAACATCCGCCGCAATGGCGAAAAAGCCTGGGTAGCCTGGAGAAACCAACCTTTGCTCGATGCCCAAGGGCTATCGGTCGGGCTGCTGTCGGTCGGTACAGATATTAGCGATCGCAAAAAAGCTGAAATCGCGCTGCAAGCTTCTGAAGCAGAATTGCGAGCTTTGTTTGCTGCCATGAACGACGTAATTTTTGTTACCGATATTGAAGGACGGTACCTGAAAATTGCCCCCACAAATCCCGAACTTTTGTACAAGCCACCAGCCGAAATTATCGGAAAAAGAATCAGCGATATATTTGAGCCAGAAAAAGCAGAAATTTTTCTGAAGCAAATTCACCTCGCCCTCGCTACCAATCAAATCAGTAGTTTAGAATATAACCTGCAAATTGGCAGCGAACAAAAGTGGTTTATCGCTACCATTTCGGCAATGAAAGAAAACACGGTTCTCTGGGTAGCCCGCGACATTACGCAGCGCAAGCAATCTGAAAATTGGTTGAGCGGTCAAAAACAAATTTTAGAAATGATTGCTCAGGGCGCTTCTCTGAGCGATACTTTAAATACTTTAATTGAAATTGTCGAACAGCAATCGAGAGATGTCATGGGTTCGGTTTTGCTGCTAGATAAAGAGGGCGAACATTTGCTGCACGGAGCCGCGCCGAGTTTGCCGGAAAGTTACAATGCTGCTGTTAATGGTGCAGCCATCGGCCCGGATGTCGGTTCCTGCGGCACTGCTGTCTACCGCCGTGAACAAGTGATCGTTACAGATATTGCTACCGATCCTTTGTGGGAAAATTATCGAGATTTAGCCTTTACTTTTGGACTGAGAGCTTGCTGGTCTAGTCCGATTTTCTCATCGGTCGGCCAAGTTTTGGGGACTTTCGCCATGTATTCCGCCCAACCGCGCCCTCCCCAAAATTTTGAGCTACAGTCGATCGAAACTGTCAGACATTTAGCAGGAATTGCGATCGAGCGAAAACAAGCAGAAGAAAGTCTCAAACAGCTCAATCAAGAACTAGAAAATAGAGTCGAACAAAGAACAGCTCAATTGCTCCAAACAGAAGAACGCTGGCAGTTAGCGCTCAAAGGCAATAATGACGGTATTTGGGACTGGAACTTGCAAACAGGAGAACTCTTTCTGTCCGAGCGATTTCTGGAAATTACCGGATATAAACACGTCCAAAATTTCGATGATGTTGACCGATGGAGCAGCGCCACGCATCCCGAAGATTCAGCCGCAGTAATGCAACAACTCCAAGACCATTTAAACAAAAAAACGCCGCATTATATCGTCGAATACCGCTTGTGGTGCTACCAAAGCGCCTACAAATGGATACTCAGTCGCGGACAAGCTTTGTGGGACGAATCGGGAAAAGCAGTCCGCATTGTTGGTTCAATTACTGACATTACCGAGCGCAAACAAGCAGAGGAAGCACTGCGTTCAAGCGAGGCGAAATTTCAAAAGCTATCGGCTAATTTGCCGGGAACGATTTATCAATGTTTGCTGAGTCCTGATGGCTCTGTCAGTTTCCCTTACATGAGTCCAGCTTGCCGAGAAATGTTTGAGTTAGAACCCGAATCTGTTTGCAAGAATTCGGCTTTACTAATAGATTTGGTTCATCCAGAAGACAGCCAGAAATATTACGAATCTATTGCTATTTCAGCACAAAGTTTGCAACCTTGGCAGTGGGAAGGACGGCTGGTGCTGCCTTCTGGTAAGATCCGGTGGTTTGAGGTAAATTCGCGTCCTGAAGCTAAAGAAAACGGTGATATTCTTTGGGACGGCATCACGATTGATGTGACGGATCGCAAACAAGCTGAATTAGCTTTGCAAGAGAGCCAGCAGTTCATTAAAAAAATCGCCGATGCTACTCCGGGTATTTTGTATCTCTACGATTTGGAAGAACAGCGAAATATCTATGCTAATTCTTCTATGGATACGCTTTTGGGGTATACCTTTGACGAGATTAAAGCGATGGGTTCGTCAATGATGCTTCAGGTAATACACCCCGAAGATTTGCCTAAAGTTCTGGAACATCATGGGAGCTTTGCAGAAATTCAAGATGGCGAAATTAGGGAAATTGAGTATCGGATGCGGGCCGCGAACGGTGAATGGTTTTGGCTGGAAAGTAGGGACAGTATTTTTAGCAGAAATGCTGAGGGTCAGCCCAAGGTAATAATTGGATTTGCCCAGAATATTACGACTCGCAAACAAGCAGATGAAGCTCTGCGACAAAGCGAGGCGCGAGAAAGAGCCAGATCCCGAGAGTTAGAGTCAGCGCTGCGGTCATTGCGATCTACTCAAGCTCAGCTTATTCAAACTGAAAAAATGTCTTCTTTGGGCCAGTTAGTTGCCGGGATAGCTCACGAAATTAATAATCCGGTTAATTTTATTCACGCTAATATTAATTATCTCAAACAGTATACACAACAGTTGCTCGATCTGGTGACTCTTTACGAACAGGAGTATCCAGAACATAATGCAAAAATTGTCGATCGCCTTCAAGAGATTGATTTGGATTTCATGAGTGAGGATTTAAGAAAACTTGTGGGTTCGATGCAGGTAGGAACCGATCGCATCCGGCAAATTGTTTTGTCCCTCAGGAATTTCTCCCGGCTGGATGAATCGGCTATGAAGCCAGTCGATATTCACGCCGGAATAGACAGCACTTTGTTGATTTTGCAGCACCGCTTGAAGAGTCACGACAGACGCCCGGAAATTGAAGTAATTAAGGAGTTCGATAAATTGCCGCTGGTGGAGTGCTATGCGAGCCAACTGAATCAGGTGTTTATGAATATTATTGCTAATGGCATTGATGCTATTGAAGAACGATATCACAAGTTGTCGGTTCGGGAAGCAGGGACAAATCCCGGCCGGATTGCTATTTGCACGGGTGTTACGGCTCAGAACACTGTGATGGTGAAAATTTCGGATAACGGTACTGGCATTCCCGAGGGGATAGTCGATCGCATTTTTAACCCGTTTTTTACGACAAAAGCTGTGGGTAAAGGTACGGGATTGGGAATGTCGATCGCGCACTCGATTGTGGTAGAAAAGCACAGGGGTAAGATTGAGTGTATTTCGGAAATCGGATGCGGAACGACTTTTGCGATCGAAATTCCGATCCGCAAAAGCTATCAGTAGTAGGGTGCGGAGCTTCGATTTGGGATTTGCGATTGACTCCATAGTGGTAGGGTGCGTCAGCTCATGGCAGAATCTTCAGGTGGGGAGCGAGAAGCGGCGAGCTGACGCACCCTACAAATCAGACTGTCAAATGTCAACTGTCAACTGTTAACTCTTCCTTCTGCTATAGCGACTAAGATATATTCAAGCTGCTCTTAAGCCGTGCTGCATGAAACCTTTAATTGTATAAAAACTGACATGATGGGATTAATCCTGGAAGCGATTGGAGCAATGGGACACAATGTCCGCTGGATGTCTTGGAATTTGTTTTTAGGTTTAGTACCGCTGGGCCTAAGTTTTTGGCTGTTCCGCAAACCTCGATCGCGCTGGCTGCTGTGGGGTACGTGGGTGCTCCTAGGCGCTACTTTTTTGCCCAGCACGCGCCATGTTTTGTCCTATCTGAAGCACATTGTGGAAGATGTGGGCAAAACTTACGTTTTGGGGGCGATCGCGATTACGCTGGCACTGATGGCTTTAGACATCTGGGTACTGCGACAGCGCGGAGTTCGCTCTCTCCGCTGGTGGGGCGGTTTTTTCTGGTTTATTGCATTTTTGCCGAATGCCCCCTACGTTTTAACTGATATCATTCACCTGATCCGCCAGATTCATGAGGGGCAGTCGGTGTGGGTGGTGACATTAGCCCTGATTCCGCAATATTTGGTGTTTATGCTGGCGGGATTTGAGGCTTACGTACTGTCGGTGATGAGTTTGGGTTACTATTTGAAGCAACAGGGTTTGGGTAGATTTATCCTGGCAACGGAGATAATTATTCACGCACTTTCGGCGATCGGCATTTATTTAGGGCGATTTATCCGTTTCAACACTTGGGACATTCTGACGAATCCCGATGCGTTGGTTAGCACCGTCATGAATGAGTTGATTGGTAAGCGTCCGGTTGTCGTAATGGCTGCAACTTTTGCGGTAATTGCCTGTTTGTATTGGGTGACGAAGCAAGTTAATTTGGGGATTAGCCAGCGATTTTACCAAAGTCAATCGCAGTCGGAGTCGATCGGCGAAACCGCGACTTCTGTCGATCCCATAGATTTAAAATTTTAGATTTGCCCCACAACTAACCTAAAAAAAATTTGCGTTTCCACGACTTAAATCGGAAAACAAGTATTCCTCTGTGGGTAATATCGCGTCCGGTAAAATAACTGTTATCAGATTCGATCGTTCGGAGTTCAGTCCTCATGAAAATCTGAGGACTGAACTCCTAACCATCGAACCAATTTAATTGTGGTCGTGACCCCACACATGATATGAGACCAATTTCTTCGCTAAACTCCCAAATAAATTAATGCGACACTTGGTAATAAAACTTGATATGTTAGAACAGTCGAAGTAGTTTTGTAAACAGTAAAGATGAATCGATTTGACCGTCAGTTGTGGCAGAGATTTATTGCGATCGCCCAGCCTTACTTTTATCCTTTAGAGCCTGGGGGAGGCAGGATTTTCCTAGGATTAGTAGCGCTGTTGTTGATATTTCTATTCGCTGCTATGTTTGTACTCGTCAGTGCTTTATGTTTGGGGGGTGCTGCTCTTTTTCCAGCTTTTGTCAATAATATTGCTGCTGGGTTAGTTAGCTTGTTGCAAGGAATTATTAATTCCCCGACAATGATCATTGTTGCATTGATGCTAATTATTCCGGTCAGCGCTTTTTGGTTTTTCAAAGGCAGATTGATACCGCATTGGCAGTCCTGGGGATTATTGGCTTTATTACTGTTCTTATCCCTGTCAGTCAGCGGTTTGAATGTAATAATTAGTTACGTCAGTAACTTTTTTGATACAGCACTGGCAAAAAAAGACCAGCTCAATTATTGGAAGTATCTTTTTGTCTATGCAGGGGTTTTTGCAGTCGGCACTCCCATTGTGGTAATTTACCGCTACACCCAAGATAAATTGGGTCTCTACTGGCGGGAATGGATGACAAATAAGTTCCTCGATAAATATTTTCACGATCGGGCTTATTACGAAATAAATTCACACAAGGAAATCGACAATCCCGACCAGCGCATTTCTGAAGATGTCAGATCGTTTACCCAGACGAGTTTGACCTTTATGCTGGTGATCCTGGGTTCAATCGTTAATATTATATCTTTCACGGGTATCCTGTGGTCTATCTCGAAACAACTTTCGATTTTCCTAGTTGTCTATGCTATTTTGGGTACGGTCGCAACTCTGATTTTTGGTCAGAGATTAGTACCTCTAAATTTCCAGCAACTTAAAAAAGAAGCTAATTTCCGCTACGGACTGGTTCACATTCGCGACAATGCTGAATCTATTGCCTTTTATCGGGGGGAAGAGCGAGAATCGATGGAAATAAAGCAGCGGTTCCTGGAAGTATTCCGTAATTTTAATTTGCTAATTGGCTGGCAGCGAAATTTGGATTATTTCACAACTGGATACGGATATGCTGTTGTGATTATTCCGGCTTTGTTTCTGGCTCCAGCTTACTTTAGCGGTAGAATCCAGTTTGGAGATCTCACTCAAGCAGGTTTTGCTTTCAGTCAGGTTTTAGGTGCTTTTTCAGTGATTGTCAGTCGCATTGAACCGCTGAGTTCTTTTGCCGCTAGTATCAATCGTTTAACTGTATTTACAGATACTTTGGAAGCAGAAAGGGCGGTATCTCGTGGAGGACGAACTGCCATAGATATCGTAGTTGATTCTGAGTTAGCGCTAGAACACGTTACTTTAGATACTCCGCAGCATCAAAAGACTTTGATTAGGGATTTGTCGCTAGCGGTGTCGCCGGGAGAAGGACTGTTAATTGTCGGTAAAAGCGGTGCAGGGAAGAGTTCTTTGCTGCGGGCAATTGCGGGTTTGTGGGACTCTGGAACGGGCCGTCTGGCGCGGCCGGATCTCGGAGAAATGCTATTTTTGCCGCAGCTTCCTTATATGATTTTGGGCAGTTTGCGATCGCAACTTCTCTATCCCAACACCAGCAGCGAGGTTGATGAGGAACAATTGCGGCGCGTTTTAGCATTAGTAAACTTAGCAGATTTACCGGACAGATTGAACGGTTTTGATGAAGCTCTAGATTGGGCAGAGATTTTGTCGCTGGGAGAACAGCAGCGTTTAGCTTTTGCCAGATTGTTGCTGACCCAACCGCGATACGCTATTTTGGATGAGGCGACAAGTGCTTTGGATTTGAATAACGAGCAACATTTATACGAGCAGTTACAAGCAACTAAAACTACTTTTGTGAGTGTCGGCCACCGATTGAGTTTGTTGAAATATCACCAGCAGGTTTTGGAACTTTTGGGCGATGGGAGTTGGCGGCTGCTTTCGGCCGAAGAATACCGCGATAGTACGAAGGTTTTTGGCTGATACAGCGCTGCTTTCAGCAATTGTGAATTTTATCCGGTTGTTGGTTAGCGTTGGGCGGTGGCATGGTGGGAGATTGATCGCGCAGGTGCTAAAGATTAATCGCCGTGCCTCCTCCCTACAAGAGTAGGACTACAGTTTCATTCTTTTTTTGGAAGTGGTATCAAAAGCGATAATTTGGGTATAAATATCTCAAACTGCCCGAAAAACCGATCAGCAAGCTGAAGATTGATAGCTTCAATGGTTCGCCCGCGAGAACTCAGACAATATAATAGAAGATAGATTTTTATTACAGGCGAGATTCCTACCTTGACTACTCCGATTCCTCAAAACTTTGTGCAAACGATCGCTAAAGAGCGCGGTGTCACAGATGCCGAGTTAGAGACCTTGTTTATGGCTCTCGACGGTCAATCTACGGCTACGATCGCAACCAAGCTTGGCATTAGCGACATCGCCGTTCGCAAAAGACTCGGCGAAGTTTACAAAAAGTTTCAGATTGCGGGGAACGGCCCTGGAAAGCTCTCGGAATTGAGGCATCAGTTGCTATTTTCATACCACACGGAGCAGGGATCGATCGATTTTAGTCGAGGTAAAGGATCTTTATTCAAGATGCCGATAGGGCGCCGACAGGAAGATTGGGGCCAAGCACCGGATGTGTCGGTTTTTTACGGACGGACTGAAGAATTAACTACTTTAAAGCAGTGGATTGTATCGGATAATTGTCGCGTCTTAGCGTTACTGGGTTTGGCCGGTAGCGGCAAAACAACTCTGTCGGTACAGTTGGGAAAACAGCTACAGAATGAGTTTGATTTTGTGATTTGGCGATCGCTGCGATCGGCACAAGCACCATCCGACTTCCTCACTAGCTTACTTCAACTTTTTTCTTACCAACAAAAGCCCGATATGCCGTTAGCGGATCCCTCAAAGAGGATCGACCTTAACGGCAAAATTTCCCGCTTAGTCGAGTATCTGCGCAAGCAGCGCTGTCTGCTAATTTTAGACGATTTTGAAGCAGTGCTCAGACCCGAAGAACTAGCGGGACATTACCGCGAAGGCTGCGAAGGATATCGAGATTTAATTGTGCGCCTCTGCGAAGTCAATCACCATAGCTGTTTGGTGCTAGTTAGTTCCGAAGAACCTACGGAACTGAGTTTGCTGGCGGGAGAAAAAGTGCGGTCTTTAAAACCTGCTATTTCCTCAGAAATTCCCCGCGAGATTTTCCAAGAAAAAGGCTTATCGGCTCAAGATGGAGAATGGGAAATCTTGTTAGCCCGGTACGGAGGCAATCTGTTAGCCTTGAAGATTGTGGCGACCACGATTCACGAGTTTTTCGAGGGGAATGTTGTCAAGTTTTTGGAAGCGACGGCGTTATTTATTGAAGAACATATCAGCAATTTGCTCGCGCAGCAGTTCGATCGAATGTCGAGTTCAGAACAAGAGATTTCCTACTGGCTGGCTATTGCTCAAAGTCCGATTTCCCTGGCGACTTTGCGAGAGCAGATGTTAGTCAATTCGTCACTTTCCGATTTGTTAAAAAATCTCGATTCTCTGGGGCGTCGCTCGCTGATTGATAAAATCAGTGAGGGCGGGGAAACTGTTTTTATGCTTCAGCCTTTAATCGTGCAGTATGTGAGCGAAAGATTGGTCGAGCAGATTCGAGTGGAGGTTTTGGAGACGATTAAGACGCAAGGAATAGAAAGAATGCGGCTGTTGAAAAGTCACAATTTTAGCATCAATATTACTCAAAAAAAAGGGATTAAAGAGGCTCGCAGCCGCTCTATTTTAGAATTAGTTAAAAATCGGCTACAAGTGTTATTTATGAAAACTACAGGTTCGGAAGAACCGCTAAATATCCTGACGAAAGTTGCCTCGGATTTGGAAGATAAATCGATGCTTGAGGTGGGATATGCGAGGGAAAATCTGGCGCAGATTATTGCCGATCATACGGCGGTTGAAACCGCGTCTACAAAAACAAAGTCCGCCGACGCGGACTGAAGAAAATAATGTAATTTTAACCTGTTAACGCTTTTTCTTCAACCCGCTTGGAGTGGGTTTTGTCTGTATAGACGCGGTTTCAACCGCCCGGTATTCTATTTGACAATACCCAAAACCGAGGCAGATTCAGAGCCAGTAATTTTGCCCAAAGCAGGCGCTGTTGGAGCCTGTGCAATTTTTGGAACCAAAAATCCCTTCGCATAAATCTGAGGATTTTCTTGAGCGATTTGGATATAAGATTCGCGGACTTCGGCATTCACCGCCACAGTCTTCGCGTCGTAGACTTGCATCGCCATGTTCGGATAAAAACCAATGCCGACAATCGGTATCAAGAAACAAAATGCGATCGCCACTTCGCGAGGTTTAGCATCAATAAACGGTGCATCACCAGGCAAAATACAACTATTACCGAAACAAACCGCTGCATCCAGATTATTTCTCTGATTCAGCAAATTTAGATCTTCGATGTCGCAAGCAGCCAATGTTCCGCAGTTGTAAAATAACTGTCGCAGCATCGAGAGCAAATAAATCGGCGTCAAAATCAGTCCCACTGCCGCCAGAAACACGATCGCAGCGCGGAAAGAAGGGCTGTACATATCGCTAGTTGCGACACCGACAAACACTGACAATTCGCTAGCAAAACCGCTCATTCCCGGGAGTGCCAAAGATGCCATTGCGCCTGCGGTAAACAAGGCAAACACTTTCGGCATTACTTTGCCAATCTCGCCCATCTCGTCCATGATCATGGTATGGGTGCGATCGTAAGTCACGCCAGCCAGGAAAAACAATACTGAGGCGATCAAACCGTGGGAAATCATTTGCAGCAGCGCCCCGTTGATTCCCAAATCCGTGAAGGAAGCAATACCCAACAACACGAATCCCATGTGAGAAATCGACGAATTGGCGAGGCGGCGCTTCATGTTCGTTTGGCCGAAGGAATTTAGCGCGCCGTAGATAATGTTAACCACGCCGAGCACCGCCATAATCGGTGCAAAATAAACGTGTGCTTTCGGCAGAAGTTCCAAATTCAGGCGAATCAGTCCGTAGCCGCCCATTTTAAGCAACACGCCAGCCAGAATCATCGACACAGGAGAAGATGCTTCGCCGTGGGCGTCAGGTAGCCATGTGTGGAATGGGAAAATCGCGAGTTTCACGCCGAAAGCAACGAACAATCCCGCATAAAGCAGTAATTCTAAACTTAGCGGGTAGTCCTTCAATCCGAGTTCTACCATGTCGAAGGTAACGTTTCCTCCGCCGTAGAATCCCATTGCTAAGGCCGCTATCAAAATAAAGATGGAAGCGCCGGCGGTGTAAATCAAGAATTTGGTAGCTGCGTAGCGGCGGTTTTGTCCGCCCCAAATCGAGATTAGCAGGTACACGGGAATTAGTTCTAGTTCCCAGACAATGAACAGCAGCATGATGTCTTGGGCGACGAATACTCCGATTTGTGCCGAATACATCACTAACATTAGGAAGTAGAAGAGTCGCGGCTTGCGATCG
>JBDTEI010000503.1:0-4087 GCA_039922675.1 Microcoleus sp. | reverse complement strand
GCGTAATTTTGGCTTCTTCTTGAACAATGTCGATCGCGATTGCTACGGAATGCGGCACTTCTTCCCGCGTCAGCAGCAAAATCTGTTCCCGAATCAACTCGCCCATAATAAAGCGTTCCGGCTGGTCAGTCACCAAATCGGGCGGATAATAATAGGGGCCTTCCTCCAGATGTTGGATTAACAATTGTTGCAGCGGTTCGACACCCTCGCCCGTGAGAGCCGAAAACTTGACGACTGGCCACTCTGGATTGACAATTTGCTCATAAGTGCGATCGATCAACACGGAATCCTCCGGTTGTTCGTCCAGCTTATTCATCCCCAAAATCACCGGAATTTTGCAATTGCTGAGAATTTCGATGATATATCGATCGCCCCCACCCGATTCCACCGAACCATCCACCACAAACAGCACCACATCCACCGACTGAATCGCGGTGCGCGCATTCTGCACCAAAACCTTACCCAATTGGTGGTGCGGCTTGTGAATTCCCGGAGTATCAACAAAAATAATTTGTGCCTCATCCGTCGTCAGGATGCCCCGCAGCCTGTTGCGCGTCGTCTGAGACACCGGCGAAGTAATCGCAATTTTCTGCCCCACCAACTGATTCATCAGCGTGGATTTGCCGACATTCGGCCGCCCGATAATACCCACAAAGCCCGATTTGTAACCCGCAGGAGCCGCGGGAACACTCATGATTTCCGATAAGTCTATAATCTTGCTATCTTCCACTAAATTCACCTATTTTCAAGCCCCTTCTCTGCCTATTGTCGCTTGAAAACACTCAAACGCCCATCGATGCACTGTAGCATCTTTCTCGCTCGGGTATAGCCCGTAACACTCAAAGGGCGATCGAGCTGGTGGGACAGTGTTAAGATGTGATGTGCGATCGGCAAAACTTGATATCTGACACAAAATTTGATAAAGTTCCAGTGACATCGCTCTAAAATGAATCATTCTGGTAAAACCGAGTCCCCAACGCTGTAACAACTTCAGATGTGTAAATATCTAACTCAACTGAAACAATTCTACAGTTTGTCAGACCAACCAGTTTTTACATTTTCGAGAATGTCTGGTAATAAATTAGGTGGGTTAAATTCCAGATAGAAAGTTCATTAGCATCAGATTTTTTATAAATTAAAGCTAATGTTTTTGGTTCCTACCTAATTAATGCTAACCGTCATAAAGTTGAGGAGATGAATCGGATGAAATCGAAATTATTTTGGAGTTGCTGCACCGTCTTGGTAGCCAGCTTACCTATTCCTGCCTTCGCTCAAACAAGCCCTCCCACCAGCCCTCAAGCAGGTATAGACTACAAGGGCGGCTCCATGAATTACCAAATGGTACCGGGCGCAATTCCTGAAAGAACCTTGCCCAAAGCCTTTGACTTTCCTATTATTACCAATGTTGCTACTGACACTAGCATCACCACGGATCACGTAATTACCGATATGTTTCGCGCACCAGCGACTCGTACAGAGTATACTAGCGCTCTCACCACCTGGTCAGAATCAATCAAAGAATGTCTGGCTAAACAGCCCCGCTTGATCCGGGTCAGCACCAAGAACCCGATTATGATTAATGGCAAAGTAGGCACGATTGTCAGAAACGCAAATAACCGTGCAGTTTGCAAATAAGCGAGTAACTTCCGCTGTCTGAAGACAAAAACTAGAGAGTGTTTTTGCAATAACAAAAAGAGCAATAGAAAACCTATTGCTCTTTTTGTTGTTTCAAAATGTCAATTAACTGGTTTGTCGTGAGGACTAAAGTCCTTCTTAATTTTTGATGACTAAAGTCTTCACTACAAGCGAGATAATTCGACAGAAACCGGGTTTTTCCCCAAAATATGATATGAAGCCCGAAGGATATGGATTTCAACAATATAATTCTTGATTAAATAGCACAAAATTCATTCGTACTTAGCGAAATTTCGCCATAATCAGGAATCCAAGCCAGCCACTTTTCCTCGGAACACTGACATAACAGCCACGCTTCGTCAAAACTGAATGCTGTTGGCGGGTTGAACAATTTGACCCACATCGAAGGAGCCAATTTGGGTGCCGGTACGGCGCAGCCAAATCTTTCCCAGTCACTGGCACTGGCGGCGCTTGCTGGTGGTTGTGGGGGTTGCCAAGTACGAATATCTGTTTGCAGTTGCATAACTACTCCTGTAGATGTAAAAGGCTGCACCAGGGCGGGGTTTAAACAACGCAGAGCTAAGGCGCAGACTAAATTAGATTATGTAGTCTATGCTACGGAATTCTCCAGACAAATGTGTGCTCTTGTCACAAAAATTTACAATCGAGAGCAAAAATCGGGTCAAATTTCAAAAATATGTAGTCTGTGCTACCAAAATCTCCAGCTAAATGTGTAGCATTATAGCAAAAATATATAAGGGAGAGCCAAAAATCCGGTCAAAGTTAAAAAATCCATCTGCTAATGTTGCGATCGGCAACGCTCAATTGCTATAGCAACAAACATCTGAGTTCTTTCAACAAATTTAACATGAGCCAAATTGCTGCAAAAACCCAGTGGAAAACCCTAGACCGCTTTCTAGAAATCAACTCTGCTTGGGTAAAACTAATCGCCGAACATCTCGAAACAACCGAAGGACAAATACTAGAATACTGGCGAGTAGAAAGAGCAGATTCAGTTGTAATTTTGACAATCCAAGATGACAAATTGCTGTTTCCCTTACCGATGTATCGCCCTGGCGTGGCAGAAGCAACCCTCGATTTTCCCGGCGGTCGCGTACCAGAAGACACAACGCCAGCAGCGGCAGTTCCAGGTATAATCAAAAAAGAACTAGGCTTGACAGAAAGTGCGATCGCCCGCATCCAACCAATCAACACCACAGGCTGGGCAATCAACAGTTCATTCTCCAATCAAAAACTCTACGGTTTTGTAGCAGAATTGCACCGGACAGCCACAGTAAACCCCGAACTTCTCGGCGCTGTATATCCTGTCACCCCCGACGGAATTCGCGACTTGCTCAAAAAATTAACTTGCCTCCAATGTCGAGCATTGTTGCTAGAATGGCAAAACCACGAAAATTTTAGATTTTAGATTGTGGATTTTAGATTTTAAATTGTTCCGCGATGCTAGCCGATTGATGATTTATTACAACCAACATCACCGAAACGAATCATGTATCTCAATCATGAAGTTGCTGTCGAATTCCTCGACGTTACATATCGCCTCAATCGCAGACATTTAGTAGAAAAACTCAATTTTAAAGTATTCCAAGGAGAAGTATTAGTATTACTGGGACGCAGCGGTAGCGGCAAAACTACTACCATGAAATTGATTAACAATTTACTAACACCAAGCAGCGGCGAAGTGCTTGTCATGGGAAAACCGACAACTCAATGGGATGCAATTCAACTGCGGCGAAAAATTGGCTATGTAATTCAAGAAATCGGTTTGTTTCCCCATTTTACCGTCGAGCAAAACGTCGGTTTAGTCCCGAAATTGGAAGGTTGGGAGCGATCGCGCATTCAATCTCGTGTCCGCCAACTGTTAGAATTAGTCAACCTCGATCCGCAGCACTTCGCCAAACGTTATCCCCATCAGTTATCTGGCGGACAGCGGCAGCGCGTCGGTGTCGCCAGAGCACTGGCGGCTGACCCTCCACTGCTGTTAATGGACGAACCGTTTGGCGCTTTAGACCCCATTACTCGCCTGGAATTGCAGCGGGAATTCGGTCAATTACAGCAGCAACTCGGCAAAACTGTGATTTTTGTGACTCACGGCATTCAAGAAGCTTTTTTGTTAGCTTCTAAAATTGGTTTGATGCAAGATGGAAGGTTGGTTGAATTGGCATCGCCGGATGATTTTATGAAATCTCAGCATCCAGAAGCTCGGGCATTTCTGGAATGTTTGCAATTACCTGGAACAGGATAATATGATTTGAGATGTGAAATTTTAGATTAGGGAATTGGGTTAGTAGGGTGTGTCGCCATTTTAAATATCTCGGATTAAATCGCAAATATAATGGCGACGCACCTATCAATTACCAGCAAGAATAAAGGTTCGTAGTGAGGACTTTAGTCCGCATCAAAGAAAGGACTAAAGTCCTCACTACAAACC
>JBDTEI010000502.1:0-9012 GCA_039922675.1 Microcoleus sp. | reverse complement strand
ACTCAGACTCAGGTGAAACGTGATGGGCAATGGGTGACATTACCAGCGCGTGAACTGGTGTCGGGCGATGTGATTCGGATTCGCTTGGGCAACATTGTGCCAGCCGATGCCCGCTTGCTGGATGGGGATTCAATGTCGATCGATCAGTCCACACTGACGGGCGAATCCCTGCCTGCCACGCGCAACGCTGGCGACGCGGTATTCTCTGGCTCGATCGTTCGTCGGGGTGAGAGCAGTGCCCTAGTTTATGCGACAGGTACCAAAACCTATTTCGGCAAGACGGCGCAACTGGTGCAGGAAGCTCATACAGACAGCCATTTCCAAAAGGCAGTGCTCAAGATTGGCAATTACCTGATCGTCCTCGCGCTTGTATTGGTGACGTTGATTATTACTGTTGCGCTCTTCCGTCACGATCCTATCCTCGAAACGTTGCAGTTTGCCTTGGTGCTGACTGTTGCCTCGATTCCCGTTGCAATGCCAACGGTGTTATCAGTCACGATGGCGGTCGGCGCACGGAAACTTTCTCAGAAAAAAGCGATCGTCAGTCGGCTAGTCGCGATCGAGGAATTGGCTGGTGTGGACGTGTTATGCGCGGATAAAACTGGCACTCTGACCCAGAACAAGCTGACCTTGGGCGATCCATTCAGTGTCAACAATATTCCCGCCGATCAAGTGATTTTGAATGGTGCATTGGCATCAAGCGCAGATAATAACGACACGATCGATCTCGCTGTTCTAGACGGACTCAAAGATAAGGATTCATTAAAGACTTATAAGGTTGTTCACTTCACCCCCTTCGACCCGGTTCACAAGCGCACCGAGGCAACTGTGAAAGGCGCGGACGGCAAAACGTTCAAAGTGACTAAAGGCGCGCCACAGGTGATTCTAGCATTGTCAAAGAATGCCGACAAAGTGAAGCCTGATGTCGAAAAGGCAGTTAAGGAATTTGCAACGCGCGGCTTTCGCTCATTGGGTGTGGCGCGATCGGAGGGTGACGATCAATGGCAATTTATGGGTGTATTACCCCTGTTTGATCCGCCCTGGGATGATGCTGAATCAACGATCGCCAACGCAGTCAAGATGGGAATCAAAATCAAGATGGTGACAGGCGATGCCATTGCGATCGCGCAAGAAACCGCTAAGAAGTTGGGACTTGGTACAAATATTCTCGATGCGAGTAGTCTAGGCGATTCAAAGCAGCAAGAAACTGCGGCAGTCACGCAGTCGATCGAACAAGCGGATGGTTTCGCCCAGGTGTTCCCCGAACATAAGTTCCACATTGTCGATGTGCTGCAAAAACACGATCATATCGTCGGCATGACAGGGGATGGAGTCAATGATGCCCCTGCATTGAAAAAGGCTGATTGCGGCATCGCTGTTTCCGGTGCAACAGACGCGGCGCGGGCGGCGGCTTCGATCGTGCTGACAACGCCCGGACTGTCCGTGATTATTGATGCGATCAAGGAGAGTCGCCGCATTTTCCAACGGATGAACAGCTACGCAATCTATCGCATCGCTGAGACGCTGCGTGTATTGTTGCTGATGACGCTGGCGATTTTGGTGTTTAACTTTTACCCAGTCACCGCAGTGATGATTGTGATGCTGGCATTGCTCAACGATGGTGCTATTCTGTCGATCGCCTATGACAATGTGCAATACCGCAATCAGCCAGAAGCTTGGGATATGCGCTTGGTGTTAGGGATTTCTACAGTGCTGGGTGTGATGGGGGTTATTTCCGCGTTCGGCTTGTTTTATCTTGGGGAGCGTGTCTTTCATCTCGATCGGGCTCACATTCAAACCTTGATGTATTTGAAGCTATCTGTAGCAGGACATCTGACGATCTTCCTCACGCGCACACGAGGCCCGTTCTGGTCAATTCGTCCCGCACGAATTTTATTAATGGCAGTTTGCGGGACGCAAGCTATAGCGACGGTAATCGCAGTTTATGGTCTCTTTATGACACCCCTCGGTTGGGGTTGGGCAATGTTTGTTTGGGGCTATGCGCTGGCGTGGTTTATCGTGAATGACTGTGTGAAACTGCTCGCGTATCGGGTTTTAATCCCGCGACCATCAGGACGAAAGAGTTCCACACAAACGGCTTGAGTCTTCGGCTTCGTATATGAAGCGCTCTTTTTGCCTAAACTGACATCTTGCACCAGTACATAGAGCGCTTCTCAGAAAGAGCAGGTACAATCACAGCAGTGTGTAAACCAGTTCAAAATATTTGACGATGTAACTATTCAATCAGGCGAACTCTATGGCTTTTCCTAATTCTTGATCATTAGTATAGCGGTTGTCAGAGCAACGAGGTATGCAGAAACCCTGTATTATCAAGCTTTATCGGTTAAAATTCATACCTCACCTTTTTGAGAAAGGCTATATCAAACTATTTGACTGTTGGAAGTAGAAGTAAAACAACAATAATTATATGGTCAATAAAGTAGTTAAGTCAACTATTTGATTCACAATAAAGAACAAAAAATAAAAAAGTGAGCAATATTTTTGACAGAACTAATTGGCACATTAGTAATTGTTTATCTGGGGTAACATCAGTCACTTTTCAAATGCAACTGACAGATTTATCAAAACTAGCCTTAAATAGAATTGGCTCTCCTGGGTTTATGGTGTATACGATATCAGGCACAACTGTTCGTGATTCTGTGACGCCCTCTCCGTAAGGATATGCGGTTTGCTTATCACTACAAACTCAGGAGAGCCGTTTATAACAACTGCCGACCACCGCGGCTTTAAGAAATCCATCGAACTGGTGCAGCAATGCAGTAAGTGTGCAACACTCTCAACTTTCCCAGCACACCATCCAGAGAAAAGCGCGATACAATGCGTTTTTGCTTTTCCGATAGTGCGATCGCCAAGAAAATGTTGAGGGACTCTCCCGAACCTCTGCATCTGGCCGACACGTTGGGCGAGCTATAATTTTTATACTTGAACAAAACTGACTATTCACCATGCACGTAGATCCCAACTCCAATACTCCTCAAGATAACTACAAGTTATTGACAAATCTTGTCGTTCCCCGTCCGATTGCTTGGGTAACTTCACAAAATACGGAGGGTGTAATCAATCTCGCACCCTTTAGCTTCTTTAACGCCGTGGGTGCTGACCCCTTATACCTAATCATCAGTATTGGAAATAAAGATGATGGCAGCATGAAAGATACGGGGAAAAATATCAGTTTGAGTAGTGAGTTTGTGGTGAATTTGGTGACAGAAGATTTGTTGACGGCAATGAATATTTCTTCTGCCAACTTCCCGACCGAAGAAAGCGAACTCACGGCCGCTGGTTTACATTCGGCGGCATCAAAGCGGGTTAAGGTTCCTCGCATAGCTGAAGCTCAAGCAAGTTTGGAATGCGTGCTCCACAGCCAACAACCGCTAGGAACTTACACGCTTTTCATTGGGCAGGTTGTTATGTTCCATATTGACGATCGTCTTCTTGGCGATCGCCTACATATTAACGGTTTTTCTCCCATCGGCCGGCTTGGCTCTCCGTCTTACTATTGCCGTACAACAGATCGCTTCGACCTTCCACGCATCACCTACGACCAGTGGCAAAAAGATGCTGCCGAACTCCCAAATATTTCCCAATAACTGGCCCGAAATCGCACCAACTCGCGTGAAATAAAATGCAGGTTGGTGTTGCGCTTGCAGCCGGCAATGTTTGCGCCCTGGCGATGATACCAAATTCCTTTGCGAACGCTACCGTGCGTTTGAAAGGTTATTAGTATAACTTGAGAATTTTTAAGGAGATCGCACCAATCAGTACGCAGAAACCTAGCGCTCTCCGAAAATAATTCACACCTTGAAATAATTCCTCCCACGCCCAAGTAAACAAGGAGCCAAAAGCTACCAAGTCTAACGCTGTATAGATTTCACCTGTTGTTAAAACAAGTTTAAGCAAACTCGTTGCTATCCAGACAATCAGCGGTAGGTTTGGTGGCTGAGCCACAACAATTTCGCCGTTGCTATCCCGGAATATTCGATCGAATAGGGTATTTGTCATTACTTTAAATACTTGGCTGACGCTTTTTACTTTATGCCAATAAGCCCAACATTCCCTCTACCTTTTTGTTGATTGAGCCAACGGTTCTTATGGCTGACACACTCAGGCTAGCGTCACGACGCAGGGACAGCGCTTAGCGACTCAGCTAATCCGTAGCGATCGCCCGGACTACGACCTCAACCGCCGCATTAAGAAATCCCTCAGACTGATGCAGCAATATAACAAGTATGCAAGACTTTCTCTTCGTCGGGTCGGGTATACACCAAGCCTGAAGATTGAGGGACACGGACAAGCCAAGATACTCACTCAAGGGGAAATCGAACTGTTGTTTAACGATGGTTTGCGATCGCGATCGCACGCTCTTTGGGGTTTGTCTCTACACCGCTTGCCGGGTGGCAGAAGCTTGTTCGCTGGAAGTTGTGGATATATACACCACGAAGGGGAATGTTCAACCCACAATCAACTTCCGCAAACACAACACCAAGGGCAAACTAGCAACCCCTTATTGAGAATGTCGAACTGGGTGAAATAACCGTAGAAATGACAAAACCTCCTCAAAGAGAAGGTTTTGTCTATCGGAGCGGCGGGATTTGAACCCACGACCCCTACTACCCCAAAGTAGTGCGCTACCAAGCTGCGCTACGCCCCGACAGCTTTAACAGCTTAGCATGAAATTCCCAAAAAAGTCAAAAAACTTTTAAAAGTTTTGCAGCCTGCACCAAACTCGGAACCGTCGCCGCCGGCCAAAAACCCTCGCACCTCCGGCCAGCATTCAAGATTAACTGCACGCTGTAAGCTTCGGGATAGCCTTCTACCTGCACCCACAGCAAACCGCTTTCGGCTTCAATGGCGATTTTTTCCTCGTCCATCAACTCAGAGGCCATTTGACTCATTGTGGTGGCTAATTCCCCCAACAATCGGCAAAAATCGTTTAACTCAGCCTCAGTGAGTTCGATCGCCCAACCCTCCCCAGCCACCAAACCCTGAAACTCCTGCGCCTCGGGGTTCCATCCCAAACGCCAGCCAACACCCGTCTTAATTACACGTTCCATCGATCGATTTTAGATTTTGGATTTTGGATTTTAAATTGGGTGATTTTACGACTTACCCGCTGCTATCGAGAAACCGGGTTTTTCCCGAAAAGATGCGTTGCACCCGACAGATCGGCCAAAAACCCGGTTTCTAGGTCTCGGAAAAGCTTACGGTGTAAGCAACTTTGCATCTCCCGGCTGCGGCTGCGGTATTTCGGGGGAAGTCGATCGCCTTTCGGGTTTTTCGCTCGCCGCCGGTGCGCGCGACGATCCTGAAGTTTCGGTAAAAACATCAACCAAAGCTTGAACCAAAGCATCCCGCTGTCTTCTATTTAAGCTTTGAATAGCAGCGCGATCGCGTTCCATCGGATTTTCTCGCAAAACGTCTTTTCCGGGATACACGTCTTCCACCAAATAATCGGGAGTCACCCCCAGATAATCAGCTAAACTCAACTTCCAATCAAAGCGGTAATTGGGCGGCCTTCCTTTCACAAACACGTGATATCGAATCAAGCGCCCGACTAAAGTATTGGTAGGATCGACTTTTCCAGTTTCCTTAGAAATGTAGTTATTCTCCATCGGCAAATCCGGCACTTTTTCATACACAAACTTCCAGGCATCTTGCACCCTCAATTGATGCGACGCAGATTGTTGAGCAACCAGCCCCACAGACGCAGAGTCAGAACTTCGCAGCAGAGAAGGTTCCAAAGCCGACACACTTAATTTGCCCGATTCCAATACCCCACTCAAAAGCGTGAAAATTGCCACACTCAAAGTAACTAACAGAAAACTTAAGCCTAGCTTTAATTTCTTCACGGTTTTGAAATTTTCAAAATTAGAATAATTTTATAAACGTACTCGCCAGCAGATTGACCATCTCTATTTTGCTTTTTCATGAATGCGAACATCCCCACTTGCACTTATATATACGCCGTTTCGCACAGCAAAGCGTATATAAAAGAAACCGATTTTTTTTCCCAGTCGCGCCAGTCTAGTTTGAGAAAGTTTTGAGTTTTGAGTTAACAAAAATTGCTCGTAATTCACCACTCAAAACTCAAAACTCCCCAAGTCTAGATATCTCCGATAATTTCCGGCTGAGTCAGTTCGTCCGACATCTCAAATATCGCCCGCATTACAGGTTTCATCATTTGAGTGTCGTCATTGTCAAAATCTTCATAGCGGCGGCGTTTGGCGCGGTTCGCCACCTGCACCGTAATCCGATAGCGGTTGGATGCAGCACCGATCAACTCTTCTGCCTTTCGGGTTAGCAGAGTTGAATCGAAGGGTTGACGCTTATTAGCCATGAGACTCCGTACTTTATCTAATGTTACATTCTAGTCTAGTATGCGAAGATTCAAAATTACTAACTGAGTATCATTGCTTATGCAGGCAACAACAGCCTATTCCTTTGGTCACTTGCATGGGGTAAATTCTCGTCCCCTCAAATTGGTTGCTTTCGGCGACAGCTTAATTTACGGTTTTGGCGACGGTGTAGGCGGGGGTTGGGTAGAAAGATTGCGGCGCCAGTGGATGTTACCGGAGAGTGCAGGACACGTTTTATACAATTTGGGCGTTCGGGGCGATCGCACCTATCAAGTCGCCCAGCGCCTCGAAAACGAGTTTCGCCACCGGGGCGAGCTCAGAAACCGCGTCCCGGATGCGATTATTCTTTCCGTAGGCCTCAACGATACGGCGAGAGTGCAGTCGCCTACCGGGCGCAGTTACACTGATTTTGAACATTTTAAAACTGTTTTGGATAATTTGTTAAATTTGTCCCAACAACTTTGTCCCGTGATATTTGTCGGGATGGTGCCGGTGGATGAAAGCAAAATGCCTTTTCAAGATTATTTGTACTACAATCACGCAGACCAGTATCGTTATAAAGAAGCCACAAAGTTAGCTTGTCAGTCGCGGGGAATTCCCTATTTAGATATTTTTGATAAATGGATCGATCGCGGTAATATTTGGTGGCGTTCTTGTCTGACTGTTGACGGTCTTCATCCCAATGCAGCGGGCTATCAATCTTTATTTGAAGATGTGACAAGTTGGGAACCGCTACTCGCGATCGGTCATTAGTCATTGGTCATTGGTCTAGTCGAGGACGCAGTGCTAATCAAGAAACCGGGTTTTTGGCTAACTGGCGGCTGCAACGAAGTAGATGCCTGAAAAACCCGGTTTCTTGCCATTGGCTGTTTCTCAGACTAAAGGGTAGGCTTTCTCGATCTGCGATCGGATCTTTGGCACGCGATCGTATTGGTGCAGCACCGGCACAATTTTATTGTTGACAGTAAGTTGGTTTCCCTCAATTTGGTAATCGCTTTCTGAAGTTTCAGCGATCGTAAATATCAACCCAGATAAATTTGAGTGGAACTCCAGCAACTCTGGCGGAAAGTCGCAGTAGACAATTTTGTTGTGCATTGCTTGATCTAAGGGGCAGATCTTGTGAGACAAAACTTCCTGTTCCATGAAATCAAAGTATTTGAGGAATATGGCTGGAGAACCCATAATCGTTCCCGCACAAATAGTCTGCTTCCCACTTAAGGTATTCACTAGATCCCTGCCATAAACCTTAGCAAACCAATTTGTATCACAATTATCACCTCCGAAAAGCATCGAGCGGTCTTGTTCAAAAACATTCAAAACATTGGGATTTACCAGCCCAAAGGGATTGCTTTGAAATACAACATCGCGAGAGTCACTCAGCAAAACGCACCGATAGATTGAATTAGCCTTGAGAAAATCATGATACGCCAAATGTCTGGCACACATTGCGTGTACCCAGTTTGATACCGTAGCGCGGTAAACCATATCCCATGCAGGAGAACCCCGGTCAGATCCAAGTTTAAGCGCAACTAAAAGGCCTCGGTAGAGTACCTTAAGCACCGGGTTGCCACTAATCTCGCGCCAAAGGTTGGAAACGGGTACTAGGGTTACTCCCAGCTCGCTGGCTAGCTCAGAAAATTGGTGATGTTTCGGTTCTACGAATAAGACAATATCAGTCGTTTCAACTGAGCAAAATTTGCGTGCTGAAAGCAAGAACCGCGCTAAATCGGGAAAACTGGCATTTGTAGCAAAGGACAAAATTAAGTCTTTCGTTCCCATACCTTTGTACTCGGTGTTCTGCATTGGAGTTTCTCCTGACATGATTGTTTTTTTTTGAATTTTGACAAAAATTTTTGTGGGATTGCCTTTTTTGGTATCACTAAGATTATGACCTCATTTATTCTGAGATACCGCTCGATCTGAACCTATTTTTTGTTAATTTTAATTAATTAATTTAATTTTTTAATACTTTTGGGGAATTATCGATCGAGTTATATGTTAAACAGCACAATCTAGACAGATGGCTCAGCAATAGACAACGGGTGTCTCGACAGCAGGATGACGAAGCTCAGCAGCAAGCATGGAAAAACAAACTAGATTGGATTGAAAGCGACTACCAGCGGAGCATCCAGAAGCTGAAGTAGAAGTTTGGGCTATCTTAATCGATGGGTACTTAAACCACTACGGGGGCGTATCTGGGTGCAACAGCCAGAGCAAGCAACTGTCGCAGTCAAAGGCGCTTCCAATACTTATGGTTGTATGGCGAGACTGACGCTCATCAAGCCGATTTTTATGATAAATAAGAGTCGATCGACTAATCTGCCTTTCCTTCAACTCAACTCATATCAGATCCGGTCAAATAACCGTTATAAGTTTAAGGTAGATAAGGGAGATAAGGAACATAAGGCTTTTAAGGAGTTTAAGCATTTTTAAATCCACACATCGGCCTCAAAATATTTATTTTAAAAGACCCTATCTTCCCCTCACCACAAATAAAAGCATTCCATAATCGTTACATAACTGAGGAAAAGAGTAAGCTAGGCAGGAATCAATCAGCCTAAAATAAGCTTACTTATCCTTAATAAGAAAGAAATTTGTGTAAACTGGAGAATCAAAAAATGTCTGTTTTTCACCGCAT
>JBDTEI010000501.1:0-2723 GCA_039922675.1 Microcoleus sp. | reverse complement strand
GTCTGTTCCCATTCATCGAGTGCTATCTCTTCTACCGGCGACCAGATACCGTTAATCCCCGCATTGGCGAACACAATATCAATTCTTTGATATTCGTCAAAAATTGTTTGAAATGCCTGCTGCATTTCCCCAGAATGCCCCACATCTGCGGCAATTGCCAGCCCGCAACCTCCTTCATTGATTAACTGGCAGACAGTTTCTTGTGCTGTTTCTAAGATTAGATCGATAATAGCAACTTTTGCGCCTTCCTTCGCCATTAAAATTGCTGCTGCACGTCCAATTCCCGACCCGCCGCCCGTAATAACGACAACTTTTTCTGCAAGTTTCATAAATTTTTATTTAAATAATTTTGGAGCGCGATCGCCTAAAAATATAACTATAGAGAGAGGACTTCATTCCTGACTACGAACAGGCTTTAGTCATCAAAAATAGTAAACTAAAAAGTGGTTTTATGTGCTCACCATAGTGGTAAGGTGCGCGGTGCGCACCCTACTTCAGATAGAGGATTTCGTCAAGATTTAGGTCATTCTTAGGACTGAGGAACCCAAACAGAAACAGAACCCGCGTTACACCTAAAATCAGCCCAACCATCGTCATTAGTTGTGATTGGTTCTTGGATATGTTCAGTGATGTCAATATAAGTTCGATTCGGATGTCCGACTTCCATAAACTTAGTGCCATCTCCTCCATTACTGAGTACCACAGCCATGCCGCCCGGATGTTCTTCATCTCCGAGTCGCGTCCAGCCAAGGGTGTTGGCGTGATCGAAGTAATCGTACTGATTCCCGTAGGAATAAGTTTGCCGCGCGAACAAGAATTTATCAAGAATAAACTGATGTTTGTCTAACCAAATCTCGTATTCGTTGCCATCGTTTGCTGTATCTTTATAGTGATCGCCGTAATAATCCGGGTAAAAAATACAGGGATATCCTTCACTCCGCAGCAGGATTAAAGCGTAAGCAAGGGGTTTAAACCAAGACTCGACAACTGATTCTAAAGATTGTAAGGGTTGAGAATCGTGGTTGTCAACCAAAGTAACGGCTAGAGTGGGTTGCTGTTGAACGAGGGTGCCGTCGAAAATTGTTCGCAAGTCGTAGCTGTTGCCAGCTTTGCTAGCAGCGTGGAAGTTATAGTGGAGTGGGGCATCAAATAAGGATACTTTACCGTCCGTTGCTTGGATGAAGTAGTGCAAAGCTTCCACTTCGTAAGACCAATATTCACCAACGGCAAATAGGTCGCGTTTGGCATGGTTGCGGACGTGTTCCAACCACTCTTGGAAAAATCCTGCTGCTACGTGTTTGACGGCATCAAAACGAAATCCGTCAACGTTTGTTGTATCCACATACCACTCGCCCCAGTATTTTAATTCCCCGGTGACTTCTGGGTTGTCCATATCTAAGTCGCAACCCATGAGGTAGTCAAAGTTGCCTTTTTCTAGGTCTACTCCCTCATCAAATTGTTTGCCTTTTAGCAGGTAAACTGCATGGGTATCAGTGTCGTAAGCGTTGTAATCAATAGCGTCAAAATGCCACCAATGCCACTCCATGCTGGAATATTTTTTGTCGCGGCCTGGGAAAGTAAAATGCGTCCAAGCTTTGATTTTTTGATATTCGCCTATTGGGGCATTCCGGTTATCCATATCGAAGGGTGTGGCTTCGGCTTCTTCTTCTTCATCGGCACCTAATTTGTGGTTGAAGACGACATCGGCATAAATCCGAATTCCTGCATCTTGGGCAGCTTTGATTGCACGCAAATACTCATCTTTTGTACCGTATTTAGTGCGTACTGACCCTTTTTGGTCGAATTCGCCTAAATCGAATAAGTCGTAGACACCATAGCCCACATCCATACCGCCGCCCGTTCCTTTATAAGCGGGTGGCAACCACAGAGATGTAACGCCAATTTTAGCTAAATCTTTTGCTGATTCTGCTAGCTGATTCCACAGGTTTCCGTCGTCGGGGGTGTACCAGTGGAAATACTGCATCATGACGCCATTGACTTCAGACATATTAAGTTTTTCCTGTTTTTAAAAGTTGCCCGATCTATTGTTGTTAGTTGCCGATCGCTCTCGCTATTTCTGCAATCTACGGTCATTACGCATGATAAAATATATGAATGAATAATAAAATATATCTTTTGACAGATTGACAATTTTGTATGTTGTATACAAATTTGTTTAAGATATGTAACATCGCCAAAAATATGTTCTAGGGCTTGGGATTGGGCGATCGCCAATCGGCTTAATATGATGTCAGCTTGAACCCAGACAATTAAATCGGTTTGTAGTGAGGATCAATCGTTTTGTAGTAAGGACTTCAGTCTTCTGAGTTTTGAGGCGGACATAAGTCAGAACGATCGAACTTGGTAACGGTTATTTTACGGAAAATAAGATGATTCTGCGATTGGGTCGATCGCACAACGACACTCTTATACCAATTTCATAAAGTAGCGCTAGATATTACCCCCCCAACCCCCCCTTAGTAAGGGGGGGCTAAGAATTCATCCATAGCATATCTTTACAAAAATGGTATTAACTGTGAAATATCAAGATATTGCAGGTTCTCCGGCTACTCGCTCAATCTTAGTATCCCAAGTACCGTCGATCGCCAATTCGAGCAATCTAAATCCGGGCCCGATGGTGTCGAGGACAATCGGAGAGGTTTTGGGTAACAGTTGGATGCAGGTACTGGGGGTTCCCAAGTAGGAAACTTCGCCTCGCTGTT
>JBDTEI010000500.1:0-5768 GCA_039922675.1 Microcoleus sp. | reverse complement strand
GTCACGCTGTCCGAGTTTCCTCCGTAGCTGCAAAAATTCAAGAATTAAATCCAGATATTTTACTAATTATCACCACAACAGCGCCTCGCTGGCTGCTAGAATGTTACATTACTGGCGACTTTATCCTTCGTCCCCGGGCTTTAGATGTGGGAGTCGTGCAAGCTGATAGTTTGCATATGGACAAAGAGGCGACGCTGGAAAAGTTGCGGGAAATTCGGAAAAACCAAAATTCGATAATTGCGGGCGAAGTTAATTTTATCAAGCAAAATCGGGTGGGTTTGGTGTTAGCAGATATCCCTCCTTTGGCAACGCTAATAGCGGCATCTGCTGGGGTTCCTTGCTGGATGATGAGCAATTTTGGCTGGGATTTTATCTATCGAGATTGGGGCGGGGAATTTACGGAAATGGCTGATTGGATTGTGAATGTTTCGGAAAGTGCGATCGGCTTTTTCGCCTGCCTTTGCATGAACCGATGCCAGCTTTCCCGAATATTCAAGATGTCGGCTTGACTGGGGGAAATCCTCGCTACAGTAACGATGAAATTCGGGAAGTATTCGGAATTAAATCACCGCTGGAAAAAACTGTGTTGCTGACTTTCGGTGGACTCGGTTTAGAGGCAATTCCTTATCACAATCTCCAGCAATTTAGCGATTGGCAATTTATCACTTTTGATGGGGGAGCTCCCGATTTGCCAAATTTGATTAAAGTCAAAAATCAAGAATTTGCACAATCTTTCCCGATTTTACCGCGTCCGGTTGATATGATGCCTGTCTGCGGGCGCTTGGTTTCTAAACCGGGATACAGCACTTTTTCGGAAGCTTTGCGCTTGGAAATACCTGTTGTTTCTATTATGAGAGAAGGTTTTGCGGAAGCTGCGGTGTTGTTGGAGTGGCTTGAAAATTATGCGGCGCATCAAGTTGTAACGGCGGCGGAGTTTTTTGAGGGGGATTGGGGGTTTTTGCGACAGCCGCTGCATCCGCCGCGTTTGTCGGATAAGTTGGATAAAAATGGTACTGAGGCGATCGCCCAAGCTGTTGTAGACTATTTTCAAGATGAGGATTAGGATGATGGTGATTTCTGATCTCAAATCCCAATGAATAAATCTTTGATTGATTCCACCGCAGATGCAAGGCAGATTAACGCAGATTAACGCAGATATTTTCCTAATCGGAAAGCGATTGAATGCAATGCAAGTCTAATTTAGTCTAAAATCTACAATCTAAAATCCAAAATCGAATGCTTCATCACCAGGAAATACTCAAAATTAAAACTACAGGAAAATCTCTGTGCAACATCACTCCTAAGATAGAAGATGTGGTGGCGAATTCAGGTATTAAAACGGGGCTTTGTAGTTTATTTCTGCGTCATACTTCTGCTAGCTTGGTGATTCAAGAAAATGCTGACCCCGATGTACTTAAGGATTTGGCTAACTTTTTGGCTAAACTGGTACCTGAGGGCGCGAGTTACATTCACGATGCGGAAGGCCCCGACGATATGCCGGCGCACATTCGCACTGCGCTGACTCATACTTCCGAACAAATTCCGATCGCACGCGGTAGGTTATTGTTAGGAACCTGGCAAGGAATTTACCTGTGGGAACACCGCCAGCGTGGCCACATTCGCGAATTAGTGGTTCACGTCAGCGGCATTTGATCGGAATTTGTACTTCGCTGATTTTAGTTGCTTCCGCTGTCATCGGAGAATTGTAAAAAAAACGCCTGGGCGGCCCGACTATTTCGTATTCGGGATGTTCTTGAAGCCAATCTTTGAGCTTTTGGAGGTTGCTTTCGTAGCTTTCCCAAGTGTAGGCCCCGCCCACGCCGATGCTGACCACCGTCATCGGCGAAGTATCCGTGACTTCTACAGCAGAGTTAATGCTGCTGGGGGCGATATTTGGTGCAGGGTACAGAAACGAAACTTCTGCTTGGGGAACTGCATCCATTTCCTCAGAAGTCGTCGTGTAGCGCGCTTCTACTGGCGTTGTCATCGCAATTTGGTTGTTGCTGATGTGTTGAAATAAGGGATTGAAGGCGATTCCTGTCGCTTGTCGCAAATCGCCCGCATGGGTGTAGGTGACAGCGCGGTACTGAGGATATTGCTTAACTTCTATGACGCCAATCTGTGCGGGATCAGGGAATCCACTAGGTAATGCCATGTGAGATTTTAGGTTTTACATTCAAGAATGGGGAAAAACTGACTCTGCAAGGGTTTGAAACTTGCTTGCAGTTGCGTTGTTTTTGGCAACTGCTATAGGCTGAGATTGTTTGCAGACGATCGCTCGACTGGCACAATCAGTTTAGCAGTTATTCAGGGCCCTGCTAACTGTCGATCGCCTACAATTAGTTAGAGATTTATTAATTAACCTCGTAATAATACGGACGGCACTGAGTAAGCAGAGAAACATTAATCTAGTTGTCCTTGAAAAATTAGCGTTTTTCAGGGGCGTCTGCTATTTTTGTCGGAAAATATTCGGCTGTTGGGCCGATCGAGCTGTGGGTTCTTAGTTATTGCCACGGCGATCGCGCTCAGCAACGCCGCTCAATTATATCGCTTTCAGGGAATGACAGATGAAAAAGATTCTAGTGATTGAAGACGATCGAGTAATTCGGGAGAATATTCTCAAACTCCTCAAAGCCGAAGGTTTCGACGTGACGGGTGCAGAAAATGGGGCGCTGGGTTTAAATGCCGCGGTGTCAAGTCTTCCCGACGTGATTCTTTGCGACGTGATGATGCCGCAACTTGACGGGTATGGGGTGCTGGCGGCCTTGCGATCGCATCCTGTTACTGCTACAGTACCTTTTGTTTTTCTGACCGGTAAAGCCGATCGCTCTGAAGTGCGGCAAGGCATGGAATTGGGAGCAGATGATTACCTAACTAAACCTTTTACTAAAGCTGAGCTTGTGGGCGCAATATCCAGCCGCTTGAAAAAACAAGCAGCTTTTGTCGAACAGCAGCATAATTTGCGATCGCAAAGCAACGAATTGCTGCAAGAAGCCGCCGATAAATTAGATCAGATCAAAACAAGTTTGTGCGATGCTCTGGAACGAGAAGAATTCCAAGTTTACTATCAGCCCCAGGTCAATGTCCAGACTGGTAAAATTATGAGCGCAGAAGCTTTAATACGCTGGCTGCATCCCGAAAAAGGGCTGATTTCGCCCGCCGAATTTATTCCAGATGCCGAAGAAACTGGCTTCATTATACAATTAGGCGAGTGGGTTTTGCAGACAGCTTGCAGGCAAATGCAGGTTTGGCAAAATGCTGGTTTTTCCTTGCAGCAGGTAGCGGTGAATCTCTCGCCTCGCCAATTTCACCAACCGGAACTCAGCAGCAGAGTCGCCAAAATTTTAGCAGAAATTGGTTTGGCACCGAGCAGTTTGGAATTAGAACTGACCGAAAGTTTGATGGTGGAGGATGCCGAAAGTGCGATCGCGACTTTGCAGCAATTGAAAGATTTGGGAGTTTCTATCTCCATTGACGATTTCGGCACTGGCTATTCTTCTTTAAGCTATCTGACGCAATACCCCTTTGATGTTTTAAAGATCGATCGCTGTTTTATCAGCAATATCACCGACGGTTGCACAAATGCAGCGATTGTCAAAGCTATTATTGAAATGGCGCACAGTCTCTGTCTTGAAGTAATTGCCGAAGGAGTTGAAACTGAAGCAGAAAAAGATTTTCTCTGGCGCTACGAATGCGATGCGATGCAAGGATATTTGTTCAGTCCTCCTGTGCCGGCTGCGGATTTTGAAAAGTTGCTTATGGCAGGCAAATAGAAAATCGGTGCCGTCAATCTTTGTCCTATAATTAAGTGCGATCGGGGTGGAATATGGTTTTAGAATCCAGCAGTAACGTTGACTCACTCAAATCAAGCAATAAAAAAAATAAGGATGTTTACATAGCTGTTCAACTAACTATAGCTATCGTGTGTTTAGCTATTCTGTCCAATTTTTTTGCGATCGTCAACGCTGGAGAACGGGGCGTGATGATGCAGTTTGGTAAAGTGCAAGAACAAATCCTCGGAGAAGGAATTCATGTAATTGTCCCCATAGTTTATACTGTACAAAAGTTGAGCGTGCGAGTGCAAAAACAGGAAATCTCCGCTGAAGCTTCCTCAAAAGATTTGCAAGATGTTTTCGCAGATGTAGCCCTCAACTGGCACATTATCCCAGAAGAAGCAAATGCTATTTTCCAACAAATAGGTGACGAAAAAGCAGTGGTTGCTCGCATTATCGATCCGGCAGTTGAAGAAGTATTAAAAGCAGTCATGGCAAAATATACTGCTGAAGAAATTATTACTAAACGGGGAGAAGTTAAAGCCGGAGTTGATGATTCTTTGACCTTGAGGCTGGTTGCATACCACATTGCTGTTGATGATCTCTCTTTAGTACACGTTCACTTTTCTGAGCGGTTTAGCGATGCGGTGGAGGCGAAACAAATTGCCGAACCGGAAGCAAAAAGAGGGGAGTTTTTAGCGCTGAAGGCAGTAAAAGAGGCGGAGGCTAAGGTGAATTTAGCTAAAGGAGAAGCGGAAGTACAAAGATTGCTGCGGGACAATTTGACTTCCGAACTGTTGGAAAGGCAAGCTATAGAAAAATGGAACGGGAAATTGCCGCTGATTGTTGGTGATGGCAGTAAAAATTTATTGGACTTGAGGAAATTGGTCGCTCGATAACTCTGCAAAATGGTAATAGCAATTACTAGGTTGTAGGTCAATACCGTTCAGTTAACACTGTTTATGCCCCGGAGATCCCTTGCAGCATACCCCTGGTTGTAGGGGGACTTTAAGAACTCTCTTGTTCCCCCCTTTTTAAGGGGTGTGCCAGGGAGATCGGCCTTAACTGAACCGTATTGGGTTGTAGGTTGTATGAATACTTGCAAATAGCTACCAATTACCAATTACCCATTACCCATTACCAGCAACTTCAGTTAATATCTGTTCAAAGGCTTTAGTAATTCTCGTTTGAAAACGCTGTCGGTGCTTCAGTTTCAAGACAGGTTTAATTATTTCAAAAGATACATTTAAATCTGGTTTTCTATCCATAATTTTAATCGATCGCAGTGTAGATAGCTGCAATTCTTTTTTTACCATCAATTCAGGAATAGCCGCTGCACCTGTGCCGCTTTCCACCACTGCTTTGACCATTTCGCTGCTGGTGAAAACTAAACTTACATTTAATTCATTAGGATTAATGCCCCAACTTTGCAAAGCTTGTTCCAACATTTGCTGAACTCCAGAACCGGGTTCTCGCATTACCCAATCTGTTTCGGTAATTTCCGTTAAATTTATTTCTTTACGCTCAAACCAAGGGTGAGATTTTCCAACTACAATCAGCAAGCGTTCGCTACCGACAACTTCTTCCTCCAGAGTGTTCTTAAGCGAAGTTTTGATGTCTCCCGTCACCAAACCTAAATCAAATATTCCCGTCGCCATGCCGGCACAGATTTCTTCGGCATTTGCCAGAGTACAATTCACGCAAATACCGGGATATTTCTGTTTGAAATCACTAATTTTTTCCGGTAGCCAATAATTGCCAATTGTCAGACTGCAACCCAAGTTTAAATCGCCCCGCTGCAAGTCGTTCAACTCCCGCAAACCTCTCTCAGTCAAAGCAACATGATTGATAATTTTCTGCGTTTCAATTTGCAGCAACTTCCCGGCTTCTGTGATTTCGATGCGGCGGCCGATGCGGTGAAACAGTTTCACTCCGTATTGCTCCTCTAAGCTTTGAATTGCCGCGCTGACAGCGGGTTGTGTGATATAAAGTTCC
>JBDTEI010000499.1:0-3767 GCA_039922675.1 Microcoleus sp. | reverse complement strand
TAATCGCAATCCCCGCCGGAATATTGCCGATCGCCAAATAAATCAAAACCTGAGACAAAAACAGAAAAAATGCGCTTCCTAAAACCTTGCCCCACAAAGCTCGATCGCCCGACTGGAACAACCGCCTAATATCTTTCCAGACATTCGGATACAGAAATGTTGCCAATACCGGCATCAAAGCCATCACCACGATCAGCCGCATCAACAAAATCAACAAAGAATTTCCAAAACCCCGACTCACCACCCCATCAAGTTCAAACAAGCCAAAAATCATCCGAGGATTTCTGCTTTTAATTAGAATTCTCAAACAAACATTAAACAGCGACAATACCACCGCCGAAGACAAAGCCAGAATCAAACCTGCTTGCACTTGAGAAGCTGCTTTAGCCACAGGTGAGGCCAGCGCTGCTGAGGTTTGTGGCACGGATTGTCGCCGCGCATCCCCAGGTGTTGGCTCCAAAACTTGGGTGCGGATAGAATTGGTTGGTTGCTCGGGATAGGAATCTTGAGCATCGAAAGGATTGTCAAGATATTCTTCTTCTTCTTCGAGTTCTTCCCTAATGCGGTTGACGAGATTTTGTAACAGCTCTTCCCCTTGCAGTTCTAGGGTTTTCATATTGTTGAGCCGCATCGATAGCTCGCTTTCATAGCTGCTCAAATCTTGTTCCAGCATCTGGAAACTGCGATCGAGCCGCTCATCCAGGGCCGCCAATAATTCCGAGGCCCGTTCGTCGTAGTTGCTCGGCGGCATGGGGATCGGGAATTCGCCGCTGGGAATCGGGCTGCTGAGAGAATGGCCAGAGTTAGCGCTGAGTTCGTTGAACCGCTGCACCAACAAATCCTGCAAATTGTGAGCCAAAACTTGAGCCAACTGCTTCAGCCACAATTGCTGCTGCTGAATGTATCGCCCAGAAAGAGATTCCATTTGCTGAGACTGCAATTTGCGATATTGCTCCCGGAGGTCTTCAATATCGTCAATCAGGTAATTTTTTTCAGTTTGCAGCCGAGTAATGTCCTGATTTAACTGGCCTTTGACATTTTCATGCAAAGCGTCCAGTTCCTGCATCACTGAGTTGAGGACTTCTTCTGCTGATTGTGCATCCCCTGCGTCGCCTTTTGGCGAGTATCTGTTCCGGTTCGCCATTAGTCTATAACCTCTAATTTAAACTGCACGTTCTGTGTTCTTATGTATTTTGGCTGCATCACGTCGCAAGTTCTAGTGAGTAGCTCTAAAAGATTGCGCACACTTGTTTAATCAATAGTAGTCGCTCAGCTAGAAATGTGAGAAAATTACGCGCGAGCTAAGCTATCGGGCTCTTAATCGCCCAAGAACACTTTGTGCAATTAGAAATCATACTACAGCTTGACCTCTGCACCGATTGCTCCCAGTAATTCTCGCATCTAACTCACCCGCATCACCAGCCGGATAGCCCCTTCCACGACAACTAAATTTGATTTTGGGGCCGACACTCCTCACCCCTCAAGGCATAATTTAAGCCCTAAACGGCCAGAAACTCAGTTTCTGGGCCCAAGTCTCTCCCGCACTCTTGCACCCGGATTTATGATGTTAAAAGTTCCGATCTTTGCTCGCTAAAGTTTTAAGAGGCGATCGCACCCTGAAGAATTCACCCCGCGCCATCAAAAAATTAACACATCTCATCCTCCCACGGCAACAGATATGACCTCCGAAATTTATGACAATTCCTTTACAAACAATCGCCCAAGCCTGAATATTTCCTCAGAAACCGAAGTATTCGTCTTTCCGGCATCATTTGCGCAGCAGCGCTTGTGGTTTCTCGACCAATTCGCACCGGAAAACCCTTTCTACAATGTAGTAACTGCACTGCGCTTAACTGGTTCCCTCAACCTCACAGCCTTAGAGCAAACCTTCACGCAAATAGTGCAGCGCCACGAAACCTTGCGAACCACTTTTGCAGCGGTATCGGGTCAACCAGTGCAGATAATCTCTCCCGCTTCCCAGATAAATTTAAACATATTAGAACTGCAACATTTGCCACCAGAACAACGGCAAATATCAGCCAAGAAAATCACCGCAGCCGAATCTCTTCGCCCTTTCAATTTATCCACCGGGCCGCTAATGCGAGTCACCATTTTGCGGCTGACAGATAGCGAGCATATTTTATTGCTAAATATGCACCACATCGCCTCCGATGATTGGTCGATCGGCGTGCTAATTCGCGAGATTCAAGCTATTTATACAGCTTTGATAAATCGACAACCATCTCCCCTGCCCGAATTATCGCTGCAATATGCCGACTTTGCAGAATGGCAGCGCCAATGGCTGCAAGGAGAAGTATTAGAAACTCAGCTAGCCTACTGGCGGCAGCAATTGCGCGGGATTTCGGTGTTAAATTTGCCGACAAATCGTCCTGCACCAGCTCTGCAAAGTTATCGAGGAAAAACTCAATATTTAGAACTACCTAAAAAGCTCCAAGATGCACTTTTAGCGCTGTCTAAGCGAGAAGGAGCTACTTTATTTATGACATTGCTCGCTGCATTTCAAACTTTGCTTTACCGCTACTCGCAGCAAACAGATATTGTTATCGGTTCGCCGATCGCCAATCGCAACCTGAGCGAAATCGAAGCATTAATCGGTTTTTTTGTCAATACTTTAGTGCTGCGGACAGACTGCTCGGAAAACCCGACATTTCGAGATTTTTTGGGGCGGGTGCGCGAAGTCACCCTGGGAGCTTACGCTCACCAAGATTTGCCTTTTGAGAAGCTCGTCGAGGAATTGCACCCAGAGCGATCGTTGAATCGACACCCGCTGTTTCAGGTAGTATTCGGCCTGCAAAATGCGCCTGTGGACGAGCTAGAATTGCCAGAATTAAAGTTGAGTTCTTTTTATTTAGAAACTCAAACAACGCGCTTTGATTTAGAGCTGCATTTGTGGGAAGCTGCGGACAAGTTTCGCAGCAGGTACGGCGAACATTGGCAAGATTCGCAAGGCCTGAGAGGCGTAGCTGTGTACAATCCTGATTTATTTGATGAAGTGACGATCGCCCGAATGCTGAAACATTTTAAAACTCTGCTGGAAAGCATTGTTGCTAATCCCGAACAAGGAATCGCCAACTTACCTTTATTGAGCGAGGATGAAGTGAATCAATTATTAATCGAATGGAACGATACTCGCACAGATTATCCTCAAAATAAGTGCATTCATCAGTTATTTGAGGAGCAAGTCGACCAGCATTCGGAGGATGTCGCCGTAAGTTTTGACAGCCAGCATTTGACTTACAGAGAACTCAACAGCAAAGCCAACCAACTGGCGCGCTATTTACAAAAACTGGGCGTGGGGGCGGAGGTTTTGGTGGGGCTGTGCGCCGATCGCTCGATCGACCTAATTGTGGGGATGTTGGCTGTACTGAAAGCTGGAGGCGCTTATTTACCGTTAGATCCGAGCTATCCGCGCGATCGGCTAAACTTGATGCTGGAAGATGCAGAAGTTAAAGTCTTGCTAATTCAAGATAAATTGAGCGAAAATTTCCGAGACTTCTCGAATTCGGTGATTAAGTGCGATCGCGATTCCGAACAAATCGCCAAAGAAAGCGCCGAAAATCTCACCAACACCGCAACAGCAGACAACCTAGCTTACGTCATTTACACATCTGGCTCAACAGGAAAACCCAAGGGAGTTGCTGTCACCCACAAAGCAGTAAATCGGCTGGTACTCAACACCAATTACATAAAAATAGAACCTACTGATAAAATTGCCCAAGCATCAAACGCTTCATTCGATGCAGCCA
>JBDTEI010000498.1:0-3051 GCA_039922675.1 Microcoleus sp. | reverse complement strand
TGGCGAGTATGGGCGCGATTAGAAATGTCATCAACCAAGCTAGTTTGACGCGGGAGTCGAGCCGGTGTAGCCAGGTTACGGGTTGTTCTAGGTAAAGTCCTATGGGAAGCGATCTAAGTAAATCCATGTTGTCGATTTGAGATTTGAGATTTGAGATTTTTCATAATATCAAGTTATTGAACCGCGAAGACGTAAAGGACACGAAGGAAGAGTAAAGAAAAAAACGCAATTTGCTTAGATCATTAAACTGCGTTTTTTCTTTAATCTAGAGTCTAAAATTACTTCACGCGCAGTGCTCTGTTTGTAGTGCTGATTTCGGTAGCGCGAACTTTTTTGCCTCTCCACAGCAGTCGCATTGGAGTACCTGTAAAGCCTAGGTGTTTGCGGAATTGGCTTTCCATGTAGCGGCGGTAATTTTCGGTAAAACGTTTGGGATCGTTAACAAATAGTGCAATTGTTGGTGGCTGCGATCGCACTTGAGTACCGTAATAGATTTTGCCTTGTTTTCCTTGGCGGGTAACGGGGGCTGAGTGCCAGGTTGTGGCTTCTTCTATCACTTCGTTGATCACGGCGGTAGCGACGCGACGCTTGTGTTCGTCGGAGGCTTTGTCTACCAATTCAATGATTTTTTCAACTCGCTGTCCACTCATGGCGCTGACAAAGATCATTTCTGCCCAGTCGAGGAAATAAAGTTTGGTTCTTGCTGTTTTTTCGTACTCGTAGATAGTCTCGTTGTCCTTTTCTATGGCATCCCATTTGTTGATGACTATGATGCAGGCTCGACCTTCTTGGCTGATGCGATCGGCTAATTTTTGATCTTGATCCGTAACGCCATCAATTGCGTCAATTACTAGCAGTATTACGTCGGCGCGGCGGATGGCTTTGAAAGCGCGGTTGATTCCGAAAAATTCTGCGCCGTATTCGACGTTTTTCTTTTTGCGAATTCCGGCTGTGTCGATCAGGCGGTAGGTTTGACCGTTGCGTTCTACTATGGTGTCAATTGCGTCGCGGGTTGTGCCGGAAATGGGGCTGACTATGGCGCGGTTTTCTCCGAGAAATGCGTTTAGCAAACTGGATTTTCCGACGTTGGGACGGCCGATAATTGCTACTTTAATTTCATCTACTTCTGGCTCTACTTCTGTCGGAAGGTAAGTCATTAATTGGTCTAGCAATTCGCCGGTACCGTTACCGTGAATTCCGGAAATGGGGTAAGGTTCTCCCAGTCCCAATGTCCAAAAGTCTGCTGCTTGGGTGAGTCCTGTGTTTTCCGATTCGCATTTGTTGACGGCGAGAATGACGGGGACTTTTTGCACCCGCAGCCAAGAGGCGATGGATTCGTCGCCGCCGGTGAGTCCGGTTTTTCCGTCTACTACGAAAATGGCTGCGCTGGCTTCTGCGAGGGCCGCCATTGCTTGTTCGCGGATTAATGGCAGAAATTCGGTTTCGTCGTCGAATACTAGCCCGCCTGTGTCTACGACTTGGTATTCGCGATCGCCCCAGTATGCTGGTCTGTAAGTGCGATCGCGCGTGATTCCTGGTTCGTCGTGGACGATCGCGTCTTGGCTGTTGGCTAAACGGTTGACGATCGTCGATTTGCCTACATTGGGGCGTCCAATAATAGCAACTATAGGTAGAGGCATAAAAGTAGCAGCAATTAGACTGCGCCGTAATTTTGAGCTTTAGTCTTTGATTATAAGGGAATGTGACTGAAATGGAAAGACTTGTTTCTGTATTGGGCTTAGCTGTTTTTGTCTGTTTGTCCTACGCATTTTCAGTCTAACGGCGCGCTGTTAAGTGGCCACCCGTACTTTGGGGAATTGCTTTGCAGCTAATTTTGGCAATTTTGATTCTCAAAACTGCTCCGGGTTTGGCCACATTTAAATTTTTTGGAGATTTAGTCAATCAATTTCTTAATTTTTCTGATCCCGGGACAAAGTTCGTATTTGGAGACAAATTTACGACCACTTTATCGCTTTTAAAGTGCTGCCGACTCTCATCTTTTCTCTTCGTTGATCACCATAAACGATTTCGGAACGATCGGCAATTATTGCAACTTATGCTTTGTGCGGTTTTTCTGATATTGGTTTCATTGGGATTCAAATTGGGGGAATTGGTGCGATCGCGCCATCGCGCCAGGGCGATTTGGCTCGGTTGAGCGCGAGGGCGATGATTGCTGGTTCTATCGCTTGTTTCATGACGGCTTGCATTGCGGGAATGCTGCTTTCAAAGTTTGAGTTTTGAGTCTGGTAAGGTGCGCACTGCACACCCTACTCTCAGAGTCTGGTAAGGTGGGCACTGCGTACCTTGCTCTCAGTAATATGGGGTTACAGACCCTACTCTCAAGGTTATTAAATAAAAGTTAAAATTTAAGATTTTATAGTAAAAATCTGATAATAAATTAACCTTTGGGGATGCAAAACAGCTCATTTGATCGATCGGCTATTATGGAAAACAAGCAGGGATTTAGTCTGTAACAGTAGATGGAAACAGGAAACTAAATTATCCTATAAGCCAAATAAATAGGTGGTGTACGATGGCTGTTCTGCAACTGGAAGACGGTACGACATATACAGATATCGGGGCGATCGCCAGCCAACTGGCTGTTTTAAATATTGAGATCGATCGCCTGTCAACGAACAAAAATTCTGCGGTTCGAGAAATCCTACTCCAAGACGTTCTTAATGTAACAGAAAAACAGCAGATACTCGCAGCATTTAAAACCGAGTTTGAATACTTCAAGCGCGCCAGCGGATGTCAGTGGTGCGACTTAAAAGTGCTGCATCCGGGTTCGCCGCAGATTTACCCACTCATGGCTCAAAGCGATCGCACTCACACCCACGCAGATGCAGAAGTTCTGCACATTTTAGCTGGGGAATGTGTTTTTGGGTTTGTGTATCCTAACGGCTCTCAGGTACAATTAATGTTGCAAACTGAAGAATACATTAAAGTGCCAGCCAATACCGAACATTGGTTTTATCTCACTCCGTTGTTATACTTGAAAGCTGTGCAGTATTACACCACCGCTCAAGGTTGGGTTCCTCAGTATACTAA
>JBDTEI010000497.1:0-7003 GCA_039922675.1 Microcoleus sp. | reverse complement strand
GGGAACGGTGCAAGCGGATAGTCTGGGTGAGGGACAAGGAACTACAATCACTCTGAGATTGCCGTTGCGAGATTTGTCTGAAGAGTTGATAGGGGCGATCGATTTACAGCCAATTGTATTGGCTGCGCCTGTGAATGTATCGAGTGATGATGTGCCTTCTTTGGATGGTTTGCACGTTTTAGTTGTGGATGATCTAATCGATACGCGCGATTTGTTAAAATTTGTGCTGGAAGGCTACGGGGCGGAGGTTTTGACGGTTGGAAATGCCCGAAGTGCGATCGCTGCTTTGACTGAAAATCCCGGCAAATACGACGTGCTAATCTCGGATATCGGGATGCCGGAGGAAGATGGGTATTTCTTGATTCGAGAGGTGCGAAGCCTTGCTGCGTCAGCCGGAGGGGAAATCCCAGCGGCGGCGCTGACTGCGTATGCTGGCGATCGAGAACGCGAAATGGCGATCGAAGCTGGTTTTCAAAGGCATATTGCTAAGCCTGTGAAGCCTGTTCAATTAGGATTAATTGTTGCCAATTTAGCAGGACGATTTTAACTAATATGGATTCCGAATTTTGTAGGAAAAAAATATTTTTATGTCCAAATATGGTAGGCAAAAACTAGGCTTGAATTGCAAAAATAGCTGGGACGGACTCTGCGGCCCATCTCACAAAACTCTTTTTTTCTTGTGAGACATTGCTCCCAGCCGCGTCCTAAAATTTTATCAAAAGGACTTTGGCAATTCAAGTCTACTCAATCTTATACCAATCATTAAAACCCGCAGAGTCCCGCGCCGGATACAGCAATCTTCATTCGTGTAAACAACCAGCCTGGAACCGTTGATCCCACATTGCGCACTTCAAAATGTAATATGTAATTATTACACCTGTTTGGTAGTGTGGCAAACACCAAAACAGAACAAGCCAAGTATTTATACGCAAGCAAACAAAACAAATAAAACGTCAAATAACTCAGAATTTTCGGATCACTTGGCATACTACAAATTGAAGTTCGGAATGTGGGGTAAAACCCAGTAAACAAGTGACAGTGCAACAGTTTAGGCTTTGGGCTCTTAAAATCTCAAACTCTTATGGGCTCAGGCTTTACCAAAAAACCTACATCTGTCAGCCGCACTCCCCGCACTATCGACCTCCCGTCTTGTAAAGTTTTGTGACAAATTCAATTCGGTAGCTTTAGATACAGAATTATCTGATATAGTTATAAATAGGAACAGAAAAGCAGCCCAACATTAATTAAAGAAAACGGAGGAACCGCATATGTCTACCGAAAATCAAGCCCGCTCTCTGATGATGCGCCACCACCAGATGGTGAAGAACCGGCAGCAATCCATGCTCAACCGCACCGCCACCGAAGTCGGGATGGAAGATACCCACTACTGGGGCCACATTCAAGGCAAGGCACAGCCCAGCCTTAAAGATAGTTACGATCGCAGCAACGCCAGCATGAGCTAAGGCAAAGCTCAATTTCCCCAATAGCCCGCAAACCTATTACCTACATTTGGAGAAAACCAGTTATGTCTACTCAACAACAAGCGCGCAGCCTGATGATGCGTCACCAACACCTCGTCAAAAACCGTCAGGAATCCATGCTGAGCCGCGTGGCTGCTGAAGTTGGTTTAGATACTGGTTCTCAGGTGAGTGTCGATCGCAAATAACTCGTTTTTTCAATAGCGAGACAGTTGAATCGAGTTAGTTGTTTTCCAGCTAAAAATTAATTATGTCAGTTACAAAACCGTCGCGACTTCTTCTTGAGATCGAACTCTACAGAAGAAGTCGCGATTAATTTTGTTAGTCAGTTGTCAGTTGTTAGTTGTCAGTTGTCAGTTGTTAGTTGTTAGTTGTTAGTTGTTAGTTGTTAGTTGTCAGTTGTTAGTTGTTAGTTGTTAGTTGTTAGTTGTTAGTTGTTAGTTGTTAGTTGTCACTTGTCATTGGGAATTGGGAAGATTTCGGTTGTAGTGCTCGCGAGCAAAAGGTGAGCTTGCATGAGAGTTGGCTCGCCTCAAACCTATACATCACAAAGAATAAAAGACGTTTGTACCGAGAAACTTGATATAATCCCTTTTCAGCAGATTGAAGGCTACTAGGGAGGTCATCATGTCAGACTGGAAAAAAATTGACGGCGGAGTTACAGCACCCAGAGGATATCGAGCATCGGGAATTACAGCGGGTTTGAAGCCTTCAGGCTTGCCGGATTTAAGTTTAATTTTGTCAGATGTGGACGCGATCGCCGCAGGAGTCTTCACCACATCCACAGTCCGGGCTGCTTGCGTGGACTACTGCCGCCAGCGTTTGCAAGCGAAACCCAGCGCCAAAGCAATTTTGTGCAATGCCGGACAAGCTAATGCTGCTACTGGCGAAGCAGGCTTAGCAGATGCCCTCGAAAGCGCGAAATTGTTGGGAGAAGCGCTGAATATTCCTTCAGAATCTATTCTTTTGGCCTCCACTGGCGTGATCGGACAGCGGATTAAAATGGAAGCGCTAAGGGCGGGAATTCCGCGATTGGTGGCTGAGGCATCGGAAACTGGTTCTGATGCGGCTGCTAAGGCTATTTGTACGACTGATTTAGTGCCGAAAACGATCGCCCTAGAAACCATGTTTGGCGATCGTCCCGTGCGCATCGGTGGCATTTGCAAAGGTTCGGGAATGATTCACCCAAATATGGCAACAATGCTCGCATTTGTAACTTGTGATGCAGCAGTATCGTCGCATCTATGGCAGCAAATGGTCAGTCGGGCGGCTAACAGAAGTTTCAATCAAATTACTGTTGACGGCGATACCAGTACCAACGATTCGCTAATTGCTTTGACTAACGGCCAATCCCGCACACCGGCGATTACGGAAATGGGCCCGGAGGCTGAAAAATTAGAGGCGATGCTAACAGAAGTTTGCGTGCATTTAGCAAAGGCGATCGCCCGCGATGGCGAAGGTGCAACTTGTTTGGTAGAAGTGCAAGTTAGCGGCGCCGCTGACGAAGTTTCTGCGAGTAAAATTGCCAAAACAATTGTCGGTTCTTCTTTGGTGAAAGCTGCTATTTTCGGACGCGATCCGAATTGGGGCAGAATTGCGGCGGCGGCGGGACGCGCGGGCGTTCCTTTTGAACAGGAGAATTTGCGGATTCAATTGGGAGATTTTTTGATGATGGAAAACGGACAACCTTTAGCGTTCGATAAATCTGCTGCGAGTAATTATATGAAAGCGGCGGCTTCGGGAGAATATTTGAAGGGAGACACGGTTTTGATTCAGGTTGGTGTCGGGAATGGCGGCGGTTTTGCGAAGGCTTGGGGATGCGATTTGAGTTACGACTATGTGAAGATTAATGCGGAGTATACGACTTAAGGGCGATCGTCATTTCAGAGGCCGGGGCGAATGGAATTCGTGGAAGCCCCGGCGAATGGAATTCGCGGCGACACAGAAGCCCCGGCGAATGGAATTCGCGGCGACACAGACAAAACCCACCTCCGTGGGTTGAAGATGCCCCGGCGATTGAATTCGCGGCGACACAGACAAAACCCGCCTCCGTGGGTTGAAGACAAATTTCACACATTTTTAATAGAAATGAGAGACAATTATACGCAATTATATATCCATTTTACTTGGGCAACATGGGATAGATTACCGTTAATTACTCCTGATATTCAACAAATAATCTATGCAGCAATTATTGCAGAATCTCAAAAATTGGGATGCACTGTGATTGCCGTTGGCGGTATAGAAGATCACGTTCACCTGTTAACAAGTTTTCCGACGACTTTAGCAGTATTTGAAATAATTAAGCAAGTCAAGGGTAGTTCTTCCCATTTAATCACTCACGAAATTAAACCGGGTGAATTTTTTAAATGGCAAGGCAGCTATGGGGCATTTACTGTTAGCCGTGATGGGCTTGAAGTTGTGGCTAAATATATCACAAATCAAGCTGTTCACCACAAGGAGAAATCAATGATTCCTCATTGGGAACTGACTTCAAAATCAATGGGCGATTGAAATCTCCTGCCATTCTTCAACCCGCGGAGGCGGGTTTCGTATGTGTCGCCGCGAATTCGATTCGCCGGGAATTTCCGCAATTCTTGAATCTAAAATTTCTTCAACCCGCGGAGGCGGGTTTCGTATGTGTCGCCGCGAATTCGATTCGCCGGGAATCTCGAATCTTCAACCCGCGGAGGCGGGTTTCGTATGTGTCGCCGCGAATTCCATTCGCCGGGAATCTCAATCGCCCGCAATTCTTGAATCTAAAATTTCTTCAACCCGCGGAGGCGGGTTTCGTATGTGTCGCCGCGAATTCGATTCGCCGGGAATTTCCTGCCGGGAATCTCAATCGGCCGCAATTTCAAGCACTATTTTACCCGTTACCGAACCTTTTTCTAACAACTCATGGGCAGCTTGAGCTTGTGCTAACGGGAAAGTTTGACTGACGTGAATTTTGAGCAAATTACGATCGCACAAACGAGCACACTGCTGCAAAATATTCGCCTGCTGTTGCTGTGCCTCCACCAAACCTTGCAGCATCGGAGTTAACATTAATTCCAGACTAATTCGCAGATTTCGCATCCTCGCTGTTTTCAAATTGCCCAAAGCCGGATCTGGTTCCAAAATTGTTACCAAATCTCCATAAATCTTCACAGCCGGAATAGTTTGATAAAAAGTTTCTCCCCCGACAGTATCAAAAGCCAAGTCAACTCCTTGTCCCTGAGTCCAAGTCAAAACCTCATCGACAACATCGGTATTTTTGTATAAAATAACTAAATCTGCACCCAAAGAGCGACAAGTTTCGGCTTTTGCTTCGGAACCAACAGTAGTGCAAACCTCAGCACCCTGCAACTTTGCCAACTGTATCGCGACTTGGCCCACACCGCCGGCACCAGCTTGTATCAATACTTTTTGTCCGGGTTGCAACCGCCCCCGATCGTATAGCGATTCCCATGCTGTAATTAAAACTAACGGTGCAGCCGCCGCCTCAGCAAAACTTAAAGCAGCAGGCTTGAGGGCGAGAAAACGTTCGTCTACAACGGCAAACTCAGCATAAGTACCGATCGACCCGCCCAAACCACCATTGCAGAAAAAAACCTCGTCTCCCACTTGGAAACTCTGCACAGCAGCACCGACAGCCTCTACGACTCCAGCACCGTCGCACCCCAAAACGTGAGGAGTTTTCTCGGGGTAAAAAGTGCCGCGCGATCGCAACTTAGTATCTATCGGATTGATCCCCGCCGCCCGCAACCTCACCAAAACTTCAGTTTCTGTTTGTATAGTAGGGGCTGAGATATCTTGCAATTTCAATACGGACGGGGTTCCGGGCGTTTCAAAAACGATTGCTTTCATAGCGTGGTATTAACTATCTTGTAGCCTTCACCTGCGATCCTACCTTGTATACGTTACCCATCCGTGACGATACTTAGTTATTTTTAATAAATAGATTGGCTTCAAGTAACTACTATAATTGTCGAGCGGTGCTAATCGATGTTCGAGCTAGATTTATTTTTTTACTTTGAGATTCTTACATACCTTCTGGGATTATCGGCGACTGTAGCCTTGGCGTTCGTGATTTATCTCAAGTGGCACCGAAGGCCTCCCAGTCGGCCAAGCGCCGAAGAGCAACCACAGTTAGCAGAATTACAGCCCGATTTATCTGCGGGATTGAAAATTCGGAAAAACTTTTTGATGTTCCCCAACTCAAATCTGTTGGCGATCGCTCACAGCTTCTTGGATAAACTTTTAGGTATTGGCTGCAATCTATTTTTCGCCCAGCAACAACGCCCAACGGTGAATTTTTCGCCTCTGGTCGGGCCTTCAACCAGCAAAACCGTTAGTCTGAGAATGGATTGTTCGATCGACCAAAATGTCGATCGCCCTCCCAACCTCAACCCACCCCAAGTTAACACTTCCCCGCAATTAGAAGAAGACTTGCTAGGCGACATCTTAGCAGGTACTAATTCGCCGGGGGGAGCAGAATTCTTTGATGCTTTAGTTCGCCACTTAGCCTCAGCACTCGGAGTTCGCAGCGCCGTCGCTGCCAAATCCATTAAGTCGAGAAAACGGGCCGATCCGACTCCCGATAAATTGCAAGTTATCAGTTTTTGGAGCGACGGACAGCAGCAGCCAAACTTTGAGTGCAACACCGCCAATACTCCCGAAGTGCTGGTGTTCGAGCAGGGAATGTACTCCTGTCCAGACTGCCTCATAGAAACCTTCCCACAAGACCGCAGACCGATTGTTACAGGTTCGCGCAGCTTCCTCGGAGTCTTGCTCAAAAACTCCTACGGCGAACCTTTAGGCATTATTTGTATTTTCCACGATCGCCCCTTGGTAGAATCACATCTTGCCAAATTTCGACTAATTCTCAGCATCTTTGCCGGACAAGCCACCGCTGAATTAGAGCGGCAGCGCCTAGAAGCAGCACTCTGCACCGTAGAAGCGAAATACTGCGCCCTTGTAGAACAAATGCCCGCTGTCACCTACATTTCTCCCCTCAACCGCAGCGCTGCCAAACTTTACATCAGCCCGCAAATTGAGACTTTTCTAGGTTATTCTGTAGCTGAATGGAGGGCAGACCCAGATTTGTGGCTGAAACTCGTTCACCCAGAAGACCGCGATCGGGTATTAGTTGAAAACGCCACACAGAAATTCACCGGTGGAGAAGATATCTTTGGCGACGAGCCGCTGGTTTCAGAATACCGCGCGATCGCCCGCAATGGTAAAGTAGTATGGTTCCGCGATCGAGCGATCGCAGTTCGCGATCAAGCCAGCAAGTCCGTCATCCTTCAAGGCGCGATGTTTGACATCACGGAGACGAAAGTCGCCGCCAGCGCCCTGCTAGAAAGCGAATATCGCTATTACACCTTGGCAAAAATACTGCCAGTCGGGATTTTGCGCGCCGACGCTGCTGGAGATTGCTTGTATGTCAACGAGCGATTTTTGGAGATGGCGGGACTGACTGCGCCCAAGGCATTGGGCGAAGGTTGGGCCCAAAGTTTGCATCCCCAAGACCGCGATCGCGT
>JBDTEI010000496.1:0-9325 GCA_039922675.1 Microcoleus sp. | reverse complement strand
TGGCCCCCAGCAATTCATCCTTAGTAAACGGCTTTGTCAGATAATCGTCGGCCCCCAATTCCATCCCCCGACGAAAATCGGTTTTGGCACTTTGAGCCGTGAGGAAAATAAATGGAATTGTTGCAGCCAGGGAGTTTTGCCGCAGCGTCCGCAACACGTCATAACCGTCGATTTCCGGCATCTGCACGTCGCACAAAATTAAATCGGGGATCTCCGCAAGTGCCATCTGCACCCCAAATCGACCGTTTTCTGCGACAATGACTCGGTAGCTGTGAGATTCCAGGAGTTCCACAAGAGTTTCCCGGATTAATTCGTCGTCTTCAATGACCAAAATTTTGAGCATGATACTTAGATTACAGATGGCACTATATATCAGAACCTGACTAACTCTAGCATACTCAAACTAGCGAGTTACTCATACGGCCAATTAGCCAATAAATCATTAGCCATTTGGCTGAAGATTTTCCCTGGTTCTTAAGTCACAATCAAAAAAACTGACAACATGGGGAAGAGTTCGATCTCTTTCGAGAGCAGAAAACTGCTGCGCGAGACTAGCTGGATAAATTTTTATTACAAAATATCGGTGGTTTCTCATAAAAAAAGCTGCCAACACTGTCACTTCGCTGATGGCGGCAAGCTCTATATAATCTCCGCTCAAGTCGCCCTACAAAAAGTGTTTGAGCGTTCGGACTTTAGTCCTCTGATTTTTATGAGCACTCAAGTCCAAACGCTCAAACGAATTTTATTGTTTCGTTCGTCGAGCGGACATCATAAAATGCACTGGCTTAATTCACAGGCTTATTGGAATTCGCGCAAAACTTGTCATCTACAATTGCAGAATTGATACTAACAGCCTGCATTGATGATGACGGAATGATGAGGTCTTGCGGAACTACAACTGTCTTTTTGCAAACCAGCTCGCTGCTGCCGACAGAGGCAAAGTTCCAAGCATAAAATTCGGGATGGCTGACTGTCGCAGTGGCAGGAGATAAACCAAATGCAGTCACTAATACTAATCCCAAAGTTACTAAAGCTATGATCGCGAATCTAAGCATATTCTTTGTTTGAACCGGAAAATTTACCCGATCGGGATTACCTTATTATTGCCCGATCGCACTTCCTGCGTCAATAGCCCTTATTTTGTCTCCAGATCCAACTCGTAGGCGATCGGCTCCGATGCCTGAGAAACCACCACAAATTCATAAAAACCAGCATCATCTAGCGTTCTAGACCAACTCAGCCCCTCTGCATCTTCCAGCAAAGCTTTGGCTTTGTTTGTCCGCCCGGGAGAATAAATTGACAGCAGAGTAGATTTAGGCGGAGCTTTCAAATTCACGCTCAAAATCTGATTTTGGGCGAACCGGGCTATGTAAGCTTTCCCTTCACCGGGCTTGAGATTGCCCGTGAGGGTTTTGCTGTTAGCGCGGCGGTCAAATTCAACGCTTTCGAGAGTCGCTCCAGCTTGCAAAGCTGTGAGGGCGTCAGCGGTAATTGCTTGCCAAATTTGTCCGATCGGCAAACCGATGATATTCTGATCCCGCGGCTGTTGTGGAAACCAATAAAAGAACTTCGCATCAGCCAAATCATACAAAGCGTGACTGCTCAAATTCAGCTTGTTAACCTCAGTTTTCCAGCGATCAATATCCGTAGTGTCGTAACTGCCCAAACGCGCTCTAGCATCGCTGCTGAGGTTTGAGAGCTTATCGAGCAACTCGTCGCCGATTTTCTGCCACTTTTCGCGCCACTGGCGATCCTCGTCACCTTCTTTTAACAGCCGCCCGCCCAATTCCGGGTATTTGGCATAGAAAGTCTTGTCTACAAGGTTGACGTAACCGCTGTAGAATCGATCGTCAATTTTGAGCTGGGAAAAGCGATCGCGCAAAGCATCTTCTTGCTGCTGCTTCGGGCCCGGAGTCTGGGGAATTTTCTGCACTTTTGATTGCAGATTTAACACATAATTGCCCGCAAACCAGCCAACTCCCCCCATACTTGAAAGCACCGCCACCACAAACAAAAACATTTGCCAAGCAGGCATTTTTTGGTGATTGCCGATCATAGCCAGTCGCACGGGAGTTCCTGGCAGTTTCGGGGCGGGGGCGGGTACGGGTATGGGCGACAACTCCGGCGGCTGCTGCGTGGGCACAAAATACGCAGGTTGCGACGGTTGCGGCTGTAAAGGGGGATTGCCGGAGAGAGCGAGCATTACCTCGCGAGCCGAGGAGTAACGCTGGCTCGGCTGGTGAGCGAGCATTTTGTCCAGCACCAAGGACAAATTCGGAGACAGAGAACAGTCCGCCCGCCAGTTCCAATTCAGCGTCTGGCTGTCGAGCAATTGATGCGGTTCCTTCCCTGTCAGCAACACCAAAACTGTAGCGGCGAGGGCGTACAAATCGCTGTGCGGATACACGATACCCATTTGCATTTGTTCGACGGGAGCATAGCCGAGCTTGCCGATGCGCGTTGCGGGGGCGGGAGTATTATTAGTTTCAGCAAATAGAGATTCTACGGTGGCGGCGACTTCTTTGACTCCGCCGAAGTCTATGAGCACGGGCATTCCGTCAGATAGGCGCAGAATTAGGTTGTCGGGGGAGATGTCGCGGTGAATTACTCCCAAGGAGTGAATGTATTCGAGGACTGGCAAAATCTGGATCAGCAGTTGATTGATTTCTGCTTCTATGAACCGCAAACCCTGACGCTTGCGGGCGTCCAGCAGGAAGCGGTAGGTTTGGCCCGGTACGTAGTCTTGGACGAGAAATAGGTAGCCTCGATCGATAATACTGACTCGAAACATTTCGCGGAAGCGCGGGATTTGATTGTGTTGCAGCTTGTAGAGGACTCCGGCTTCGCGCTCGAAGAGTTCCTCGGATTTTTGTAGGGCGTAACTTCCTTGTACTTGGGGCGCAAATTCTTTTAAAACGCAGGGTTCGTTAAATCGGTGGGCATCTTCAGCGAGGTAGGTGCGCCCGAAGCCTCCGTGTCCCAATTCGCGGACGATGCGGTAGTGGTTGTTGAGAGTTATGCCGGGGTAGATGGGATTGTTCATTGAAACTTGCGTCGGATTGTTACGCTTGACTGAGATTGGGAGTTTTGGGCGATCGCGCTAATTAATCTTGACATAGTGTGTCAGTGTTGATGAGTCGATCGCCTGCTCGGTCATCTCCTGCGGTTATGGTTAGACAAGCGGTTTCCTGGTATACACTTTTATGCACTATTTGTGCGATCGTACTCAAATATACGGGACAATTAACCGTATTTTTGGGAGAAGACGGGCGCTAAATTGTATCGGGATCGATATTTAATTCTCGCAGTTTTGCGGCCAGGCGATCGGCTCTTTGGGCCTCTTGTTCGGCTCTTTGAGTCTCTGCATCGGCTCGCCCAGTCTCCATTTTTGCAACCTCTTCAGGAGTAGGAACCAGTTCATTTGCTGCCGTAAAAAAACGCAATTGTCCGCTACAAATTGCCAAACTCAAATCAAGCTGTTGACTCCGCAGATAGCCTAATTCATTCGGTGCAATTGGTTGATATTCCCCATCTACCAAATGAAACCCAGCTAATTCTAAAGTTTCTGGATCGAACCAAAAGTAATCATGGGTTCTGAAAGTATCTTGATAGAGTTGTTTTTTAAAGTTTTTATCTATAATCGCTGTTTTCGGCGACAGGATTTCCAGAATGATATTCGGGTACTTTCCGTCTTCATCCCACACTACCCAGCTTTTCCTAGTTTTGCGTTCAGTTCCGAGTACCACAAAAAAGTCTGAGCTTCGGAAGTCTTGAGATTTGAGTTGTTGGGTACAGTAATAAATGGTGAAATGACCAGCAGCATAGAAGTCATTTCTTCCTCGCCACAGCCATTCAAGGGATTGCAGCAATAGGATTATTTATCGCAGGTGTAGTTCTGTTTCTACCGAATGTTTATCACTGTATAAATCGCTGGGAGGAAAGATAAAATTTTCAGGTATCTCTGGTTCGGGTATTTCTTGGGAAGTAGCTAATGCGGCGGTTGCGGACATGGCTGCTTGGGGAGGAGTAAGAGGTTGTGTGTCTATTTTAGCAAGTTCAGATCGGACGTACGGTTGAAACCGCCAGAAAGTCAAACGATGTCCGCCGGACGCCGACGGTCGAAGATATCGTATTTCAACCCTACGTCCGATCATCAACCTGCGGAGGCAGGTTTTGTCTGTATAGACGCGGTTTCAACCGCCGTCTTATGTTTATTTACCATCAGCTTCTGTGAGAGCGGCCAAAATTTCTGGTCGTTTCATACGCGCGTAGCCCCGCACTTTTCGGTCTTTGCCGATCGCCTTCAAGCGTCTCAGCGAAAGAGTATCGTAGTCTTGGTCTTCCTCTTGGGGCGGAAACGGCAACTCTAACTGCAACTGCGGTAGCTGAGGTTTCGACTGCGCCTTCGACTGCTTCTGACGCTGGGTTTTCGGCTGCGCCTTCGACTGCTTTTTCGGCGGCGTCTCGGGCTGTATTTCTGAGTGCGTCGCAGCGGCTCCCAGTTGGCGGCGGAGCGTGGCGATTTGATTTTTTAGGTCATTTTCTACATCTGCGATCGTGTCGGTCACAAACTGATTAATTATTTGGACTGTGCGATCTAATTTTATTGACAGCAGTTTTTCTAGTTCATCCAACTGTCTCAACGCACCTTCAAGATTCATCTCAGAAATCACCGCCGATTTCGGAGAACTATCGCTCCCAGATTGTTCAATTTTTTTAGCCAATTTATCTACCTTTTCGTGAAATGTTTTTTCAATTTGTTCGATTAGATGCTTAATCTGTTCTATTTTGTCACTCTCAAAGTTCTGCTCAGTTAGAACTTTTACTTGCTTTTTTAGCAAATCTTCATTTTTTTTAACTGATTGTTCTATTTGTTTTGTTAGACTCTCTACCTTTTTTTGAAATGATAGCTCAAATTGTTGCAATAGAGTCTCAAGTTGTGCAGTTTTCTGAGTCGGCTGCGGAGCTAAATGTTCCATTTCCGATCGAGCAGCAACTACCTCCTCGTCGGTCATTTCAAAAACCCAAGCCCACATTTGCTCAATGCCGAGTTCTTTGGCAACAATACACCAATCTGAGCCGCAGACAACTTCGTATTCTTCTTCGTTGCTGTAGGCTTCAGTAGGACGTACAATTAAAGGAATTAAGTTGCTGCCTTGCTCGATGAGACTTCTCCTGAGAGCTTCCCGACGTTCGCGGGGAATTTCTCCCCCCTGAGTCTCTGGTACCGCAATTTGGGAAGTATAAATTTGACTGTGACTAATTGGCTTAATCCGCAAATATTCTACTATTCGGTTTTGATCTTGCGATCGATCCATCTTGTTACAAGTCCCCTTTTGTCATTAAAATCAGGTGTGTGGGTAATTATGTATATTTGCACTTTACAGCCTGCGTTTTAAGTGCCACAGGACTAACCCAAGAAATCTAATTATAGGGTGCGAGACAAACACCTTACTTACACTCTACAATCTGGGGAGAGATATCGCCCGGTGCTGTACCTGTGCGGCTGGCTGTGCGGTGAAGGCCCGGGCGATCCTCTTCGATGGCTTCGCTAACGGCAAAACTGACTGCAATTCCTACAAAAAATCGACTGTGATGAGTTTAACTGGCTGGGGGACAAAAATTATACACCGCTTCACTCATCTTTACTTTTTTTGGCGATCGGGCGATCGTCTTTGAGGGCTTCGCTAACGGGCTAGCGTTTTCAGGTGCGATCGCGATTCTGCAAAAAAATATCTTCTTGCGCTTTCTGTACAAAAGATGCTATAAGAATTTTAATGGCGATGGAGCTCGCCAAAACCGCCTAAATCGTCATTCTTTCCTTGCGTTAATTGAAAGACTAAAAGGCTGATGGCTCCTACTTTTCTGGCTTGCTGCCGGAGAGTAGGGCCGTGAAAACTTTTCACTAATCTCTCATACCTAGCAAGCCTTTATCCATACTCAGGATCTGGAGAAAGGAATCTCATGTTAGCTAGTGTGCTGTGGATTTTATTGATGGGCTTTTTTTCGGGTCAAATTGCCCGTCGCTTAGGTGTTCCACCTTTGATTGGGATGATTTTGGTGGGGATAGTTTTAGGGCCACAAGTTAGCGATGTCCTTAGTCCAGAAGTCCTCAAATCGGCAGATAATCTACGAATTGTGGCAGTGATGATTATCCTGATGAAAGCGGGATTAGGATTAGATCGAGAAAAGCTGGCACAGCAGGGAACTCTGGCGCTGCGGTTAGGAGTTTTACCAGTGGCAATCGAGGCAAATGCGATCGCATTTGTTGCCATGCTAATTTTTAAATTCGACTTTCCCACAGGGTTACTTTTGGGTTGTGTAACTTACGCAAAGGAACCAAATTTCTCTAAAAAATTTGTGTTTCTCAACTAAGACAACAGTTCAAAACCCGATGTATTACTGTGTTAATCGGCCAGAAATTAAAGAAATTGCACTTTAATAAAAAGTAAAAAAAGGAGTTTGTCTCATGAAATGGTTTGAGCAATTTGAGCAATTCATTGCATTACCTCAACTCAGCAAGTGGTTCATCATTTCTTGTATAGTTGGCATTCTTTCCGGCTTAGGTTCCGCCGCTCTTCTAGCTTCTTTAGAATGGGCAACAAATTGGCGAGAGTCTCATCTGTGGATTATTGCATTATTGCCAATAGCTGGATTCTTAAGTGGTTGGGTTTATCATCGATATGGCAAAAAAGTAGAAGCGGGAAATAATCTTTTATTGGAAGAGATTCATAACCCGAAAAATATTATTCCGTTGCGGATGGCTCCGATGGTGCTGCTAGGTACAGATATAACTCATTTATTTGGAGGTTCCGCAGGTCGTGAAGGAACAGCACTGCAAATTGCTGCATCACTCGCAGACCAATTAACTAGAATATTCCGCTTTAAACACGCCGAACGCCGAATTTTATTAATGGCTGGAATTAGTGGTGGATTTGCTTCGGTTTTTGGAACTCCCTTGGCTGGAACTATCTTTGGTTTAGAGGTTTTAGCAATTGGAACTATTAACCATGCTGCTCTTTTTCCCTGTTTAGTTGCAGCGGTTGTAGGCGATCGCATTACCTTAGTTTTGGGTTTGCACCATACAGTATATCGTCATGCTCCCGTTGTACCAACCGTAACTCCAATGGGGTTAATTTCTGCAATTGTCGCTGGTGCAATCTTCGGAATTGTGGCGATGATTTTTGCTAAATTAACTCACAAAATTAGCCACTTTTTTAAAGCAAAAATCTCCTATCCTCCTTTACGTCCTGCGATCGGTGGTGCGATTGTCGCATTGAGTGTCTGGGCGATGGGATCGACTAAATATATTGGTTTGGGTATTCCTACCATTGTCGATGCGTTTAACACTCAGTTACCGCCTTGGGATTTTGCAGCAAAAATAGTGTTAACTGCGTTAACTTTAGGAGCAGGTTTTAAAGGCGGGGAAGTGACTCCTCTATTTTTTATTGGTGCAACATTAGGCAATGCTTTGTCATTAATTTTGGCATTACCAGCACCTTTATTGGCAGGAATGGGATTTGTTGCTGTCTTTGGCGGTGCGGCGAATACACCGATCGCCTCAACTTTAATGGGAATTGAACTTTTTGGTCTGGAATCGGGGGTATTTATTGCGATCGCTTGTGTGATGAGCTATGTTTTTTCAGGTCATGCGGGCATTTATAGTTCACAGCGAATTGGTTCTAGAAAATACCCTTTTATGTCAATGCAAGAAGAGTTAAACTTGCCAAATCAGGCAAATAATAATTCTTTTGATGCAGAAGAAACTATTAAGTAGTCGCGACCGTTAACTTTATTTGAGATGGTTCGGTTAATCGGATATGCTGATTACTGATCCTACGCTGTTAAATAAACCCGCGATCGCGATGCTAGTCGCTTTGGTATTAGTTATTTGGCTGGAAACCGCTAAACAGCAAATCAGTCGAGCAGCAGGTTGGTTTTTACTCGCGGCTTATCCAGTCTTGCTGATGGCCATGTTTTGCTGTAATTCCGATCAACTCAAAAAGAATACTTATGAAAGGTGATCTGTTACAAAACTCTGTTTGGTGGATTTGATGGCATGGGCGGCCAAACTGACTGCAATTGCTACACAAAATCGGCTGTGATGAGTTGAATTGGCTGGGGGACACAAATTATACACTGCTTCACTCATCTTTACTTTTTTTGGCGATCGGGCGATCCTCTTCGAGGGCTTCGCTAACGCGAGAGTGTTCAGGTGCGATCGCCACTGCGAGGATATCATGTCCGGTCGATCGATCGCGCACAAGATCGCAGCCGATCGCTATTTTTACCAGCAATCAATAATTTTAATCATTGTTTTGTCCGTTAACCCCTTAATGCGTTCTACAACATTAGCAAATGACACAAACGGCTGCACCTCTCGTTCTTTAAGTATTAATTGTATCACCGGAGCCTTCAACAACTTAGTTGCTTCTAAACTTGCTTTCAGTTGAGCTTTATCTTGAGTATTCAATGCCTCCAAAAGCGGCATCGAACTTGACAGGCTCGGTGTAACAGATGGCGGCTCTACCGCCGGAGGTTTTGCAGATCCAATCTCTAATTTCAACCGCTCAATTCTGCGATCCAGTTCAGCCTCAATTAACAGAGGTAATTGTTGGGAAAATAAATTCTCAACTTCTTGTATTCTCTCAACCAACACCTGTTTTTCGCGGGCGTGTTCCGCCTTCAATTCATTGATTTGATTTTCTAACCGAGCTTCAATATTAATCAACCGCTGCTCAAAACTCGATGTTGGTTCGAGAGTTTCACTTTCACCGGAATCCTCAGTTATTGATGACTCTTTGGTATTCTCATTATCACCAAAATTATCAGTGATTGCGGTTTTTCTGAGTATTTCCAGTTGTCCGAGAAGAAGTTATTCATTTTCTGGTTCTAGGATGAATGCTCCGATTGTCTCGCCCTTTTCAGGTTCTATTTCCCTTGCTCTCGCCGCCGCGTAGTATTCAAAATTGCCGTCTACTATTTCATAGGAACCGATACTCGTGCGGCGGACAACGATCGGATAAATTAATCCTCCTGACTCTAAAATTAGTCGGGCTAATTTATCCAAATCTGGCTCAGAAAAATTGGAACGGGGGACTGCGGATACAATCTTTTTCACTGCTACCAGTGACGGAAATAATTTTTTCATGAGTTTTTACCTATTTTTTCCAAAACTTCCTCGGCTAACATTTCAAATTCTTGGGAGGCGATGGAATCTGGCTTAAAGTCCAGCACCGAAATCGGATCGGAAATTTCCATATCTCCCACGATTTTAATTTGTTCCGCACACTTAGCCAAATCATCTCTCTCGTAAATCACGCTG
>JBDTEI010000495.1:0-4018 GCA_039922675.1 Microcoleus sp. | reverse complement strand
TCCGGCATCGCCCTTTGTCACCAGCGGTTTGAGACTCGGTTCGCCGGCAATGACCACCAGGGGCATGGGAACAACGGAATTTACGGAGATTGGCAATATTATTGCCGATCGACTCCTAAATCCAGATGATGAAAGCGTCACAGCCGATTGCCTGCGGCGAGTAGCTGCACTGTGCGATCGCTTCCCGTTATATCCGCATTTGTTCTTGAAAGTGCCGGCATTAGCTTAATTTTCCTGATCTGCAATGGGGAATTTGTAGTTGGAAGTGTACGGGTAAAAGGGTAAAAGAGCCGGAAAAGATTGAGAGTTGCCAGTAGCGATCTTGACAAGCGGTTTTACCAAAAATATCGATCGCCCGGACGGTTTTTAGTAAAGATATTTGTCGGGTTCGGCTGGTTTGACTAACGGTATTTGTCGGTTGCGAAAGATACCGCTCAACTCGGCCAGCTCGTCAAATATCGATCGACTCTTTCGATCGTGAAAGATCGCTCTAAAATCCCTTAATTGGAGAGTTAGGAGTTAAAAACCTTACAAGTCTCGCAGCAGGCAACTTCCACTCCTGCAAATCTCCGGCTCCCAAACCCCCAGTCGCTCTCTCCAGATGTTTCCTTGTGATAAGCCATCTGAAATGTAGTAGACTCTGCCTGACAGCCTAATTGCCCCGCACTATTATTTAAAATTGATTTCAGATGCCGCACCAGTATCTGTACCACGTAGTTGCTTTTCTGGTTTCTGCGATCGTCGTCCTCTGGAGTACACCAATAGTTAAAAAAATTGGTCTCAAAAGCGGGCGAGTCGATCGACCAGGCGAGCGAAAAGTCCACAAGCGCCCAATGGTGCGCTTGGGAGGAGTCTCTATCTTTCTTGGCACTCTGATTGCCCTGTTATTTGTCTGGCTCTCAGGAGGCTTCATCGATGCTAGCGGACAAGTTCTCAATCCCAAAGACGAATACCAAATTTGGGGAGTCACCCTCGGCGCCATCGGATTCTTCCTCATCGGTTTAGCAGACGACTTGTTTTCGCTCTCAGCCATCAAACGCTTGCTCATGCAAATTGGCGTATCCAGCATCGCTTGGTACGCGGGCGTACAAATTGAGTTTCTCACAGTTCCATCCTTGGGACTGACAGATCTTGGCTGGCTGAGCTTGCCAATCACCGTGATTTGGCTCGTTGGGATGGCCAACGCCATCAACTGGATTGACGGTTTGGACGGTTTAGCAGCCGGAGTTTCGGGTATTGCAGCAGTTGTGATGCTGATTGTCAGTCTGTCGATGCACCAACCGGCAGCAGCCCTAATTGCAGCAGCTTTAGCTGGCGGCACTTTGGGATTTCTGCGCTACAACTTCAATCCGGCTCAAATCTTTATGGGAGATGGTGGCGCTTATTTTATCGGGTTTACTCTCGCGGGAGTGGGAGTAATTGGGTTAGTTAAAACTACGGCTGTTACTTCTGTGTTGCTGCCCTATTTAATTTTAGCTGTACCGATTTTAGATATGTCAGCGGTGATTCTCGATCGACTCCGCAACGGCAAGTCACCATTTATTGCTGACAAACGCCACCTCCACCACCGACTTCTAGAAGCCGGACTATCCCATAGATTTGCGGTTTTATTTATTTACTCGCTGACACTGTGGGTAGGAAGTTTAGCGCTAGCTTTTTCGGTTCCAAGTGGCATAATTTACGCTATGGGAGCTACAAGTTTGCTGGGATACGCTAGCTGGAAAGTTTGGAGACACGCTCGGTGAAGGAAGAAGGAAGAGGGAAGAAGGAAGAAGGAAGAAGGAAGAAGGAAGAAAAATAATTTCTAATACCCCATGCCCAATTCCCAATTCCCCAATTCCCCAATTACCCAATTACCCAATCTAAAATCTAAAATCTAAAATCTAAAATTTAAAATTGAATGGTTGCTGAAATTATTTGTGTTGGCACTGAATTGCTGTTAGGAGATATTCTTAATGGCAACGCTCAGTTTTTAGCGAAAGAATTAGCGAGTTTGGGAATCCCTCACTACTATCAAACCGTGGTGGGAGACAATCCAGAACGCATCAAACAAGTATTGCAAATCGCTGTGGGTCGATCGCAACTTTTACTATTTACAGGAGGTCTCGGCCCCACACCAGACGACCTCACCGTCGAAACAATCGCCGATTTCTTTGGCGTTCCCTTAATCGAAAAGCCGGAAATTATCGCCGATATCGAACAAAAATTTGCTCAGCGGGGACGCACCATGAGTCCCAGCAACCGCAAACAAGCTTTAATTCCCGAAGGTGCGGACATTCTGCCAAATCGCACCGGTTCTGCACCGGGGATTATTTGGCAGCCGATTCCCAACGTGACAGTGATGACATTTCCCGGCGTACCGGCGGAAATGCACTTGATGTGGCGAGAAACAGCCGTTCCTTACTTGAAAAACGGCGGTTGGTGCAGCGCAACTATTTACAGTCGCACATTAAAATTTTGGGGAATTGCTGAGTCGGCGCTGGCGGAAAAAGTAGAATCTTTTCTGAATTTAACTAATCCTACTGTGGCTCCCTACGCCAATCACGGCCAAGTCAAATTGCGGATTTCTGCCCGCGCTGACTCGGAAGTGGCTGCGAAAAAGTTAATTGAGCCGATCGAGCAACAATTGCGGCAGATTGCAGGCTTAGACTGTTACGGTGCCGATACCGATACCCTCGCTTCGACTGTCGGCCGGCTATTATTGGATGCGGGGCAAACTCTGGCCGTGGCTGAATCCTGCACGGGAGGCGGATTGGGGGCGATGCTGACTGCTGTTCCCGGCAGTTCGAGCTATTTTTGGGGCGGGATTATTTCTTATGACAATCAGGTTAAGGAATCATTATTAGGTGTTAATCCCCAAGATTTAGCCGAATTTGGGGCAGTCAGCCCGCAAGTAGCAAAACAAATGGCTGCGGGAGTGCGCGCGAGTCTCAACACCGATTGGGGATTGAGCATTACAGGTATCGCCGGGCCTGGTGGTGGCACGGATGCTAAACCTGTCGGACTGGTTTATATTGGTTTAGCAGGCCCCGATGGCGATGTAGAAAGTTTTGAATACCGCTTTGGCGATGGCCGAGACCGCGATTGGATTCGGCATCTCAGTAGCTGTACGGCGCTCGATCGGCTCCGGCGTCAATTATTGTTGGCAAAAGCGTATAAAAAATCCAACGCTGTGTAAATTGTCAACTGTTAGCAGTAAGCTTAATCTTTATTTAACACTGTGCGAACCCAGATTGTTCTGCCATTTTCCGATAACCTCTTGCTTATCTGTAAAGATTCGTTATGATAATAAGATAGGACTGATTGGCAAAGATACTGAAATCTCTCCTTTGCTGAAAAAAACCAGCAAGCGAGACAGCAAGTTTGACCTTTGATTTCAAAGTCGCGCTTGCTTATTGTTCAGAGATTTAGCCGTCGGTTTAGCAGTATAGACTATAAAAAAAGGAGCTATCCGTTCAATGGAAAACATTGAAAAGGTGCTGGAACAAATTGAAAAATGGGTTCGCAAGTTGATAGAAGGACTGCTGAGTCCTGAAGCTCAACCGGAACTGCAACCGATTCCTATTCCAGTTAACCAACCTAGGCATCGCCGATAGTTGAGACTGGGTTGGAAATTTGATGTTGGCGATCGAATTCAAGTCAAAACTCAAAGTTTTGTGGCGCTGGAATTTAAAAAATTGTTAAAGATCCTGGTACTGCACGGCCCTAATCTGAATCTCTTGGGCCAGCGAGAACCTGGAGTTTATGGTTCTGCGACTTTAAATGATATCAACCAGTTGCTAGAACGAGAAGCGCAATCCCTCCAGGTGCAAGTCTCAATTCAGCAGTCGAATCATGAAGGGGTCTTGGTAGATGCAATTCACTCGATGTTAGGGCAGCACCAAGGCTTGTTGATTAATGCTGGAGCTTATACTCATACGAGTGTGGCAATTAGAGACGCAATAGCCGCTGTGAATATCCCAGCGGTCGAAGTTCATCTGAGCAATATTTATCGGCGGGAAGCTTTTCGGCATCACTC
>JBDTEI010000494.1:0-4011 GCA_039922675.1 Microcoleus sp. | reverse complement strand
TTGGTGAATTTGGGATAAAGCTACCAACACTTGATGCACGTCTAACAGTCGGTAAACTTGAGGTTCTAACTGCACAACAATCGGCTCGTAAAGCAGTTCTGGCGGCCGCTGCACCGCTCGCTGAGCTGCCATCACAATTAAGGCTAATCCTGGTAAAATCAAAATATCGGCTTTAGCTATTTGATACAAAGCCATAATCGGTCTGCAAGCAAATATATCTACTCCATAAGGGCGGCTCATGCGTTCCATAAATCGCCTGCGCGATATCATCCCTAAAAACTCGCCATTTACGGTCAAGATAACTCCCGGAAGCAGCGGGTGAGCTTGAAACAACCGAGCTATGTCTTTGGCGAGATATGAAGATTCAACCTGAGAATTGAATACAGCCAACTCCTTAAGAGTAGACTCTAAAGTTAAATTTTCGGGTGGTTTTTCAGGTGAGTTAGATGTCGCGATAGATTCAACAGACACAGGGTAGATCCGAATGAAAAATAAAACAGCAACAAAGCCAGTGTTAGCTATTACCTGACCTTAACATTTCTTGATTAGCAGTGGCTATATTTTTGAGGACACTGTTTATTTGACGGTAGCGACTGCACTAGCTTCTGCCGTGTTTCTACAGCATCAATTTATCCTCAGCTTAATTATATCTTGAATTATCACTCAATTCTTTAATGTTGATTTTTTGCGAATTTAAAGAAATCGATTTTTGTGGCAGTCCTGAAATCATTCACGGCGCATAAAAACTTAAGAAATCGATTGAAAGTGAGTCGAGGTTATAACGAGGACTGGCATAAAAAACACGTTTTCTGCGCCAGTCCTCAACTCAAAATCCAAAACCGTGAAGCGTGACGAGAAACGAAGCAATCTCACAATTTCTCACCAACCCCAAGTTCCGACTCCTCCCTTAAACGGGCCGACAATATCTTTGGTAATCCAACCTCCGTAAAAATCCCCTGGTTGAGATTGCACTAATTCCCCGTCCACATAACAAGCATCCATCTGGCTGGGATAAAAAGCCACATAATCTTTAATAGCTGCAAAAACCTGATTGGGATTGGGATAAAACCAAGCAGCATTTATGACTTCCTTTGACCCTACCGTCACAGTGTAATAACCCGCTTGTCCCTTCCACTCGCACCACGAGCCCCGTGAAGTTTTGTGCAAATATGCCATTTGGATGTCCTCGGGGGATATATAGTAGACGGGAGGGTGACTTGTCTCCAATACCCGCTGAGGGCGATGTGTATCCGCGATCGTCACTTCATTAAAAATTATCTGTACGTGTTTAGTCAATTCCTCAAGGCGAGGGGGACGCGGGTAATCCCAAACCGACTCTTGACCGGGCCCAGGCTCTATGCGATCGAGGTTCACTGACACCATCTCTCCTACAAAAAAAACAATTAGCGACTTAGCATTACAATTTAATGTAGCCTTAATTTAGTCACTGCTTCACACAAAGCCAGCTTTTCTCAACTCTCCGTTATATGAGCATTCGCGGTATAGATGTTTCCGACTACCAGCCCAATGTCAATTGGCAAGCCGTTGCCAATGGAGGCATTCTCTTCGGTTTTGTCAAATCCACCGAAGGTGCAACGTTAGTTTCCCAAACTTTCGCCCGGAATTGGGCGGGAATGAAAGCTGCGGGGATTCAACGCGGTGCTTACCACTTTTTTTTACCGGAAAGCAGCGTTCAAGGACAAATAGATTTGTTCCTGAAAACTGTCAAACTGGAAGCCGGGGATTTCCCCGCAGTCTTGGATGTGGAAACCACAGGCGGTTTGAGTGCGGACGAATTGTGCGATCGCGCGACAATTTGGCTCGAAGCAATCGAAAATGCCACCTCGATGCGGCCGATTATCTACACTTTCCCCGGATTCTGGGACAACCTCGGGACACAGCGGTTGGCCGATTACCCGCTGTGGATTGCTCACTATACCAGTGCTGAGGAACCTTGGGTGCCTGGGGGCTGGAAGACTTGGACTTTTTGGCAGTACAGCGACGCCAGCAGCGTATCGGGAGTTTCGGGCAATGTAGATGCCAATATTTTTGAAAGCGTCCGAGAAGGCGCCGTCAATTATAAAGTTGCAGACATCCAGAGGCAATTAAGAAGTAAAGGTTTCTATCAAGGCGCTATGGACGGTAAATTTGGAGCTACTACCACAGCGGCGCTCATCTCGTTTCAAAAATCTCAAAATCTCAATCCAGACGGCATGGCAGGCATCAAAACCTGGGCCGCTTTGATGAAAAAATCTCCTAAAGTAATTGTCCCCCCTCCAGCGCCGATACCAACACCGACACCAACACCGAAACCAATTCCGACACCCACTCCAGTACCAGCCGCGCGGCTGACTGAACTATTCTCGTCTTATCAGGCTAGCGCTAGCCAAGATACCGCCTTGATTTGGCTGCAAAGTCAAGTTTCTACCTCGGTTTTAGGGGGATTTGCTCAAAAGTGGCGGACAACTGCCGTACCTCAAGATACTAATTTGCGATTGATAGATGTCGGCAAATTTTATCGCGGTTTGGCAGAACAAGACCAAGCTTTAGATTGGCTGCAAAAACAACTTTCTCCGGCTGTGATTGCCGAGTTTGCCCAGAAATGGCGCGCTCAATCTAATGCCACAAATTCTCCGATTCGGTTGATAGATGCCTGCAAGTTTTATCGGGCTGCTCCCAACCAAAACCAGGCTTTGGATTGGCTGGAAAAACAAGTCTCGCCGGCAATTCTCTCGGATTTTCTTCGCCGGTGGCAGAATGCCAAATGATTTGAGATCAATTCCACAGATGAATCTGGTTTCAGTTATGAAATTAGGTCTACCGCAGATTTTAGGCAGATGCAACCGACGATGCAACGGAGATGTATTTCAAGATAGTTTGCGAATGAGTGCAAGAAGTCTCTTGGAGAATTAACTAGACATCAAATCTCCCCTTCTCCCTTCTTCCCCTCTCCCCCCTCTCCCCTTCTCTCCCTCGCTAGGCGCTATAGCTTACTCTCATCTTTGACGCTAAGAGAATTATCTGATAAGGTTATAGCCAATATCAACGTTTTTTAATCTTATTCCCAAAAATCCAGGGCCCTGCCGAGTTTGTACCAGCGCCAAATATAGCGCCTGCACTCTAATCACCCGCGATCGCACTTTTAAAACTGAGCGGGCAGCCTGTAACAATTGTATCTATGGAAATCCCCTTTAACGTCACCCTGTTGATGGTCATGACCGTCACCTGTGGTATCAGCGCTCAAGTTCTGGCCGCTTATCTGAAAGTTCCGGCGATCGTATTTTTGCTGCTATTCGGTATTTTAGCAGGCCCGGATTGCTTAGGAATACTGCACCCCAATCTGTTGGGGAGTGGTTTGGAAGTTATGGTTTCTCTTTCAGTAGCCTTAATTCTGTTTGAAGGCGGCTTGAATTTGGAATTGCGAGATTTAGGCAAAGTTTCCGGCAGCATTCGCAATTTAGTTACTTTCGGCACTTTAATTACGCTAATTGGTGGCGGAATGGCCGCGCACTGGTTAGGAGAATTTCCCTGGCCGATCGCATTTCTGTATGCTTCTCTAGTAGTCGTCACAGGCCCGACAGTCATCGGCCCTTTACTCAAACAAGTATCCGTTGACAAACAAGTCGCCGCTTTACTAGAAGCAGAAGGCGTTTTAATCGATCCAGTCGGAGCAATTCTGGCAGTATTGGTACTGAATATTATTTTAAACGGCAATGCTGATTTATTGATCTTGTTTCGAGATTTAATTGTCCGCCTTTTAGTGGGTGCAGTCGTCGGAGTTGTGGGAGGTTGGCTGCTGGGATTCATTCTCAAACGATCGCAATTTCTCTCAGAAGACTTGAAAAACTTAGTAGTTTTAGCCGGTTTGTGGGGATTATTCGGCGTAGCAGAAGAAATCCGCAGCGAATCGGGACTGATGGCAACTGTCGTCTCCGGCATCGTCCTCAGAGCTGCTGCTGTCCCAGAAGAAAGGCTGCTGAGGAGGTTTAAAGGTCAACTCACAGTCCTGGC
>JBDTEI010000493.1:0-4688 GCA_039922675.1 Microcoleus sp. | reverse complement strand
TCGACAACCACGCCACAACCCCCGTAGACAAACGAGTAGTTGATGCGATGCTGCCGTATTTTACGGAACAATTCGGCAACGCAGCCAGCATCAACCACGTCTACGGCTGGGAAGCAGAAGCAGCGGTAAAACAATCGCGGCAAACTATAGCAGAAGCAATCAACGCCTCCCCAGAAGAAATTGTTTTTACCAGCGGCGCAACGGAAGCAAATAATTTAGCGATTAAAGGCGTCGCCGAAGCCTATTTTAGCAAAGGAAAGCACATTATAACAGTAAAAACTGAACATAATGCAATTCTTGACCCCTGTACATATTTGGAAAAATTGGGGTTTAACATTACTGTTTTACCAGTGAAAAGTGACGGGCTGATTGATATCGGCGATTTGATTAAAGCGATTCGGGCCGAGACAATTTTAGTTTCAGTGATGACGGCTAATAACGAAATTGGTGTCATTCAGCCGATCGCCGAAATTGCATCTATCTGTCTCGGAAATGACATTCTGTTTCACACAGATGCGGCCCAGGCGATCGGCAAAATTCCCCTTGACGTACAGGAGATGAACATCGATTTAATGTCCTTGACGGCCCACAAAATATACGGGCCAAAAGGCATCGGTGCTCTCTACGTGCGCCGCAACAAGCCGAGAGTGCAGTTAGCGTCACAAATGCACGGAGGAGGCCACGAACGGGGAATGCGATCGGGAACTCTCTACCCACCGCAAATAGTCGGATTCGCCAAAGCGGTAGAATTAGCCATTGCTGAAATGGAGTCGGAAACAGAACGAGTTGTGAATTTGCGGCAGCGTTTGTGGGAAAATTTGAGTGAATTGGGAGATGTTTTGATCAACGGTCACGCTACTAAAAGATTGCCTGGTAATCTCAATATTAGTGTAGGCGGGGTTGACGGTCAAGCGTTGCTGTTGGGCTTGCAACCGGCGGCGGCAGTTTCTTCTGGTTCTGCTTGTACTTCTGCGAAAATATCTCCCTCTCATGTTTTAGCAGCGATCGGGCGATCGGACAAATTAGCCTACGCTTCAATTCGCTTTGGGATTGGGAGGTTTAATACCGCTGCTGAAATAGATGCTGTCTCCCAACACGCGATCGCAACTATTCAATCTCTGCGCCAAGCTCAAAAAGTCATGATTTAGGAGTTAAGAGTTAGGATTTAGGAGTTAGAGCGCGATCGATTAACTTGTGCTTAAATATTCCAGATTTCTAGGGGCGGGTTCACCCGTATCTATGCCTTAAAAGCAGAGAATTTATAAACCCGCCCCCACCCATGATTAAAAATCATCCAACATTAACTGTAGGGTGTGTCGCCATTAAAAATTTATGCCTAAAAATCGACAATCTGATAGCGACGCACCTGCATTATTTGAAGAACTCTTGTAAAAAAAATCAAAATATATTGTAATGTCGCAAAAAAATTAAATGGTATTACAGTCGGCTCGTAATGGAACAGGTGCGTCGCTGTGAGATTGTCCATATTTAGTTTAAAGTTTTTCATGGCGACGCACCCTACGAATACTGGTTTTTTGCGGAATAAAGTCCTCACTACAAACCTTATTTATAACCAAACACCTCGCGCACCCGATAAATCGGTTTTCCCTGGGACTCGTGATAAGTCCGCATCATCACTTCCGCCAGCAAACCAAAACAAAATAACTGCACGCCAGTTAACAGCAAAACCACAGCCAAAATCAGCAAAGGACGGTTCCCAATACTTTGACCGAGACCCAATTTCACGAAAGTCAAATAAATTCCTAAAACCGTTCCCAACGCCATAGAACTCATTCCCAAAAGTCCAAAAACGTGCATCGGTCGAGTCAGGAACTTCTTCATAAAAGAAATAGTCAGCAAATCCATCAACACCCGAAAAGTCCGCCAAATTCCGTACTTGCTTTGACCGAAACGGCGGGCGTGATGGCGCACCGGCATTTCCGCAATTCTAGCCCCTTCAATAAACGCCAAAGCCGGCAAAAATCGGTGCAATTCCCCGTACAGATTTAAGTCTGCGACTAACTCAGATTTATAAGCTTTCAAAGAACAGCCGTAGTCGTGCAAAGTTACGCCCGTAACGCGACCAATTAACCAGTTGGCAATTTTAGAAGGAATCAGGCGGCTGATAGTATTGTCCTGTCTGTTTTTGCGCCAGCCGCTAACTAAATCGTAGCCTTCGTTTAACTTTTCCAGCAACATCGGAATATCAGCAGGGTCATTTTGCAAATCGCCGTCTAGGGTAACAATAGCACGACCGCGAGCGCGATCGAAACCTGCCGACATCGCAGCAGTTTGCCCGTAATTGCGGCGCAAAAGCACAGCACAAAGGTCATCACGACTGCCGGCTAGCTGCTTGAGAAGGTCAGCAGAACCGTCTTTAGAACCGTCATCTACACAAATAATTTGATAGCTGAGTCCGGATGGTTGAATCGCAGAGGCGATCGCCTCAATCAGATGAGGCAAACTTTCCACCTCATTATACACCGGCACTACCACCGAAACATCGAGAACAACCTCAGTTGCAGCCTGCTGTGCGGCCAATTTTTCCAAAAATAATGCAGCGTCCATTGTTTTGTTAGATAACATCAGTTGTGATTAGTCAGTTGTAAGTAGTCATTAGTTATGAGTCAGTTGTCAGTTGTCAGTTGTCATTAGTCATTAGTCATTGATGAACAACTACAGAACTTAACAGAACTTAGGCGTGGTGGCCAGAAACCGGGTTGTTTGCGAAAATCATTTGTTCAAACCCTCAATCTTGGTAAAAACTCGGTTTCTTTGTTCGTAGTGCATCCACGAATAAACTAACTAGGTTGATAACTTGCCACAACTTTACCATATCCGCGCAATTGCTGGTAATAAGCTTGACTGACTGCATCCCCATCCTGCGACAAAACATCGATACCAATACCATCGCGGCCTTGTGCTTTTCCTGAACTGTGAATGTAGCGATTATCTCCGAGATACAATCCTACATGAGTTGCTTTTTCCGGCGTCCCAAAAAATACTAAATCTCCCGGTTCTACATCACTAACACCAATAGATTTAGTAAAAGCTTCTTGCTGGTAAGCATCCCTCGGCAACCAGATACCCGCAGCCACAAAAGCAGCTTGCATCAATCCCGAACAATCATAATTTGGCCCGACTGTACCGCCCCAAAGATAATAATTGGATTGGTGCATCGCCTCGCGAGTGAAAGTAATTGCGATCGGCAATTTTTCCTTTTTAATTTGGGTCGGGGAAAGCACCAGAGGATGATACACTATTTCTGTGACTTCGAGCAACTCAACATCTCGAAGATCCAGCCATCCCGGATAATCGTCTTCGCACAGCCGCACCATCACAGCCGTTGTATCTAAAGTTACCTCGCTATCGCTCTGTTTGAGGGGGAGTTCAACGAGGCGCAAATGCCGCCCCAGCGCTGCTTGAGTTGCTAATCGATCGCACTTTGGGGAATCGTAAATATTTATGTGCGATCGCGCCCGATACTCCACACCATCAGATAATTGATAATTGGTCATTGCTAATTGCTAATTGTTTGCTGTTAATTGTTCGCACTTAACGATTTATTGCCATTAGCCAACCGCCGTTAACCGTTAATCGTCAGCCATTAACCATGCCATTTTTCCACAAAGACGAACAATTAGAAACCCTCGGCAGTAGCATTATAGACTCCGCATCGTCAGAATTTACAGGATTAACTGGCGATCGTACAGCCATAACCTGGATAGTCTACGATCCGCCAGTGCGAGTCAACACAGGCGGCGCCCTCAGTGCCCAAGAATTTTGGAAATATCAACCGCGAGGCTTTAGCGCCAGAGCATCCGAACGAATTTATCCCGCCAGCATCGTCAAACTATTCTACCTCGTAGCCATTTGGGAATGGGCACAAAAAGGCATGATTCAAACATCGCCAGAATTAGAACGTGCCGTCCGAGATATGATAGTTGACTCCAGCAACGACGCCACCAGTTTAGTAGTAGACGCCCTCACCGGCACCACCAGCGGCCCAGAATTATCACCAGGCCCCTTTGAAACTTGGAAACAGCAGCGAAACCTCATCAACCGTTACTTTCAATCATTAGATTGGCCGGAATTACAAAATATTAACGCCAATCAAAAAACCTGGTGCGACGGCCCCTACGGTCGCGAGCGAGCATTTCTGGGAGAATTAATGGAAAATAGAAATATGCTCACCACCAATGCAGCGGCGCGTTTGCTGCACAGCATCATTGGCGGCGTAGCTGTTTCTGCACAAGCATCGCAAGAAATGATGGGTTTAATGAAACGCAGTTTAGAACCAGCAGAATTAAAAGCTGATCCAGAAAATCAAGTTACAGGTTTTTTAGGTGGCGGATTGCCAGAAGATGCAAAATTGTGGTCAAAAGCGGGACTAACAAGTCAAGTTCGTCACGATGCTGCTTATATTGAAATACCGGGTTTGCGGCCGTATTTATTAGTTGTATTTACCGAGGGGAAAGAGAATAGCAAGAATGAAGAGATTTTGCCCTTTATTTCGCGGCAATTTGTCGAAGCAATGAAGGCACTTAATTAGATTTAGTCGTTGATTATTGCGGCTAGACTAGACTTGAATTGCAAAAAAAAATTGGACGCTGCTCAAAGCTCGTCCAAAAATTTGATTAAAAGGAATTTTTTCCTAGAAGTTTTAGAACGGAGAGGGGGGGATTCGA
>JBDTEI010000492.1:0-4344 GCA_039922675.1 Microcoleus sp. | reverse complement strand
AAATCTATGCAGACTTAGACGCCTTTACCTGGGAGATATTTGAAGACCAACCCCACCGCTTCGATACCGTCAGTTTCTACGTCTTGCTTCCCCCGCTGTTTTACGAAGGAAAATTCATCAAAGGGATATATTTCAGCGAAGGAGTCGAACTAATAAACAAACTATTTCCCCAACTTTCCTCAGTATTTTTATCCTTCACCTATTCCCCTGGAACTTCGTATTCCTGGGCACCGATAGCCGACGCCTACTCCAGCCTATACAAAAACCCGCAACGAGCCAAGTGGTTTCGCGAGACTTATGTCGATCGCGCCAACAAACCGATCATACCACTGCAAGACACAGACTTCATCAACGAATACTTAATTTCCCCCCGCAACGTCCCCGCCAAAGACATCGACCTCCTCGCCGTCGCCCGCATTTCCGAAGAAAAGAATTTGCCGATAATTGCCAAAGCCTTAAAGATTTACCGCCAAAAATATCCGCAAAAACCGATTAAATTAACAGTTGTCAGCGGCCACGACTTTGATATTAATAACCTAAATACTCTCGACGAGTACGCCTTAAAAGAATGGCACCAAGTAGAGGCAATTTTAGGCAATCCCTCCGACTACATTAATTTATTGCCAAGAGTTGACTACTACAGCGAAATCCCCACATATTATTCGCGGGCCCAAGCATTTGTACTTGGTTCCCTCCTCGAAGGAAAAAACCGGGGAATTACCGAAGCAATGAGTTGCAACGTACCAGTAATTTGTTTTGAAGAATTCAACCAATACTCCAGAGGAAACTCGCCTGTTTTCCCCGAAGGTGCGGGACTTTATGCAAAATTTGACCCGGAATCATTAGCCGATACTATTCATACAGTATTGGAAAATCAAACGGAATTTAAGCCACGATATCAGTATTTAAAGCATTGCGGTCGCAAAAACTTTTTCAACACTTGTATAGACAGTTTTCCTTACTACCAACATAACATTCCCGACTACAAACCGGGAGCAGCATTTAAGAATTTGTGGCTGGATTTGGCGGTACAGCAAAATTATCAAATTAGTTTGGATAGTTTTTTGTATGGAGGTTCTCCCCTGTCTCATATTCGCGGCATAAATACGATTCGGCAAAATCTGGGTGAGTTGACAAAATTTTTATGAGAAGATGACATATTGCAAAACTAGATCGAGTTATCATATAGGAAATACAGGCAAGCGTGGATATCAACCAACAAAAAGAACAATTTAGTAACACCTACCTGCAAGCCATCGCCACCGTTGCAGGCTACTCTCTTTACAAACCCTCCGTAGACGACGACAGCGTAGACTGGGGAATAGCAGCCAAAGGAGGAACAGGCCACATCCGAGCACCGCGCTTAGAATTGCAGTTAAAATCGACATCAAGAGATGTTCGAGAAAATAACTTGATCCGCTACCCCCTCAAACTGAAAAACTACGATGACTTAAGAATGGATGACTTCGCCATTCCCAGAATTTTAGTTGTCGTTTTAATCCCCGAAACAATAGAAGACTGGTTAACCCAGTCGGAAACGGAAATCTGTATGAAGGAATGCGGATATTGGATATCCCTGCGGGGGATGTCAGAAACACAAAACACCACTGTTGTTACCGTCACTATTCCCAGAAATAACCAATTTACAGTCGTCGCCCTTCAGTCAATTATGGAAGGAATTAGTCAAGGAGTTCAACCATGAAAGTCATAGTAAAAGATAGCGAAACTATCGAAACAATAAATCTCAATCAACTTAGAAATTACCTGCAAATTCACGGGTGGCATGAAGACCAACCTTTCTTAGAAAATGCCACCCTTTGGCACAAACCAGTCGCCGGAGAGGAATTTGAAATATTACTCCCCAACCAACAAACTCTCGGAGATTATGCCGCCCGTATCCGCGAGGCAATTCAAATCTTAGAAATCGTAGAAAATCGCTCTCAAATTGAAATTTTAGCAGACTTAATTACCGGGCTTCCCAATACAACTATTCAGGGAGTCGTGATGCAAATTCACACGCCAAACGCCGACCAATTAAGCGGCGAAATTACCTTATTAGGCGTGATTGCTGACAAATTGCGTAAAATTCAAACCGAACTTGCAGACAAAGATTATATCCTCGCCATCAAAGCTTATCAAGAACGCTTGCCTTTCCTGTGTACCGGAGATTTAATCAAAGAAAATCAAACCTTTATTCTCAAAAATCCCCGCAACTTTACTCTAGATGAGATAGTGCAAAACTAACAGATGATATTACAGTAGATTGCAGGTCGCCAGAGGGCGGGCACGGGGCACAGCCCCTACAGAACAAATATCCGCAAAAATCTTTTTTGCCAACATCCTAGCTAAATTAACAGGTACTGCATTGCCGACCATTTTGTAGCCGTCAGCAATATACTTGTACTTAAAAATAAACTCATCCGGGAAAGTCTGAACTCTCGCACACTCTCGCACAGAAAGCCGACGGTAAGGCTGAGGCGAATTTGGGTCAAAAATGCGCTGATCCTTGCCAACCAAAATCATTTTACTAGCTTGAGGATGCAGAGGTGCGTGTCTGCCGCTTGCCTGAATTGTAAAAGAAGGTTCGCACCAACTTCTAACTCGATTCCGCGACATATAAATGCTCGAAAACCCCAAATCCGCACATTCGTGATTCGCGACAGAATCGTGATAATTATCTACTTTACCCTTAACTGACCTTGGGGCGATCGCCTGCAAATCAAAAATCGCATCTTCCAGCGTCAAAACATCGGTTCCAGGTTCGGGAAACTCAAAACCAAAACCCAGATTATCCCGATAACCGATAACAATCACCCTTTGCCTATCTTGCGGCACACCAAAGCTTTTAGCATTCACCAACTGGAACGAAACCCGATAGCCAATTTCCTCAAACTGCGATAATATATAACTGAAAGCATCATGATTTCTGGGGGCTAAAATACCCCTAACATTCTCAGCCAAGAAAAACAAAGGCTGCTTGTCCCGCACAATTCTGATATACTCCCAAAAAAGCTGACCGCGAGAATCATCAATCCCGCGTTTTGCACCCGCCGCACTCCAACTTTGACACGGAGGCCCGCCGATAATCCCAATACAGTCGGGAATTTCATCAGAATTAATTTTTCTGATATCTCTGCGGTCTAAAATAGTGTCAGGATGATTGAACTCGTAGGTATCCCAAATAGACTTATCGTATTCATTCGCCCAAATCGGATTAAACCCAGCCAAGCGAAAACCCAAATCCAACCCGCCACAACCCGAAAACAAAGAAATAATATCCAAAGCCACCTTTTTTTACCAACAATCAATACAACAAATCAATTACAAACATCTCTCTTATTAACTTTCTTTCTCTTTATTCTCTCACTCTGCGCCCTCTGCGCCCTCTGCGGTAAAAAAATCTAATTCATAAACAAATATAACACTTATAATCCTCAATGAATGCAAACTCCATCCTCAAATCTTATCAACACTTCGGCGTACACCTCGGCTTAGAAAGAATTCACCAACTCCTCCAAAAACTAGACAATCCCCACAAACAAGTACCCATTATCCACATTGCCGGCACAAATGGCAAAGGTTCCGTTTGCGCTTATCTCTCATCCGTACTAACAGCAGCAGGCTATCGAGTCGGGCGCTACACATCCCCGCACTTAATCGATTGGACAGAAAGAATTTGCATCAACCAACAACCGATTTCTACAACAGCATTGCAGCAGTGTTTAGAAAAAGTTGTCAGCGCTGCGGAAGGTAATACAGAAACTCCCACTCAATTTGAAATCATCACCGCCGCAGCTTGGCTGTATTTTGCCGAACAAAAAGCAGATATTTCCGTCATAGAAACAGGATTGGGCGGTAGATTAGACGCGACTAATGTTTGCGAAACTCCCCTTGTCAGTGTCATCACTTCTATCAGTCTTGATCACTGGCAAATCCTCGGCCCTACTGTCGCCGATATTGCTGGGGAAAAAGCCGGAATCATCAAATCAAAGTGTCCGGTAGTTGTCGGAAAATTGCCAGAATCTGCTAGAATAGTAGTAGAAAAACGCATTCAAAAATTAGACTGTCAGGCAATTTGGGTAAAACCAGCGGTAGATTTAGGAGAAGGATTTGCAGAATACGATCCCAATCCAGAAATCAGCGTTAATTCGCGTCCATCTGCGGTTAAAATAAGATATCAATTGCCATTGTTGGGCAAAATTCAATTTATGAATTCGGCGATCGCACTTGCCACTATCCACACCCTTCAAAACCTAGGATGGCAAATCTCCGCAACCGCCATCGCAGACGGAATCGCCAAAACCCAATGGCCCGGAAGACTTCAACAAACTACCTGGAAAAACC
>JBDTEI010000491.1:0-5073 GCA_039922675.1 Microcoleus sp. | reverse complement strand
CGGGATTGCCGATCGTCCCCCAAGATGCCCCTGATTCTGAAATGCGCAATTCTACTTGCAGTGGGCGATCGGTCAAAATACAATCAGTTATGTTCAAACCCAATGTAGCTCTAGCAGCATCAACGGCTTGCAAGTGGCGCAATTGCAACTCCGGTTCGATCGCACAATCCATGATTAAGCCGATGCGATTTTGATGTACTGGTTGCAAGCCCCAGCATCCCGCCGCAAATTTGTCAAGGGCGTAACCTTCAACGTAGAGAGCGTTAGGTATGGGCCAATAAAGTTGAGCGCCGTTGAGGACGTTGGGGTGAGTGATCAGGGTATCGGAGATTTGGGCGATCGCCCTCGCCACCGGCAGCGCATCGCCAGCAAAGCCCCCGATCGAGGCTCCAACGCCTGTGGGGACTATCAAAACCACTGTCAAAGGGCGGGGGTTCACGCTGCTACGGGGGATGCTTCCACGAGCACGTAGCCTTCTACCAGGGCTTTTTGCCGATCGACATCCACATCTGTGACTGCCCAGCGCAGGGGCTCCCCGTGCTTTTGCAGTTCATTTTCAATGGCCGAGTGGAGTTCTTCGGCGGTATCGTGGAGGTCAACTTCTGCGGAAATGAAATGGGTGGTCATGGGGCGATCCATAGTGGTTTTACCGCGATCGGTGGTTCGGTACTTACCTAAATTTTAGCTTAGTCCTAGGATTTACCGAACTGGCGATCATAAACAATGTCTTCTTTTTCGGTTTCTATCTTCAAATTCGATCGGGGAAAAGAAACACACAGCAACACATAACCTTCTGCCTGAAGTTCCGGACTAACGCCCATGCAATCAACCTGCTTAAGTTGACCCTCAACAACTTTAGCAGCGCAAGTAGTACAAACCCCCGAATTGCAAGAATTCGGCAAATCAATGCCAGCAGCGAGCGCAGTTTGCAGAATTGGTTGATCTTCCGGCACTTCTACGGTATAAGTGCTGCCTTGGTGGAGTAATTCAACAGTGTAAGTTTGAGACATATTTCGATTATTGGTTTTAATTCCCAATTGGAATCTACGGTTGATTTGCAAACAAAGCAATCAGTATTTTACCGCTATTGGTAACTTTGTGCAAATTTACATTTTTTTATGTTGCTCAGAATTTTATTCAAAAAACGCTGCAAAAACTTGCCATCTTGTCAAGCCGTTAACTGCGAAATATTAGATTTTTTTAATTATTTATTCCTCAAGCTATCCAGGTGGCTTTAAAAATCAAACTAGAGTCTTTGCCTAATAGCCCTGAAGATAGTAATCGTAGGGTGTGTCGCCCTATAAAATCCCTAACTAATCTCGATCATCTCATAGCGACGCACCTTATATAGCATTTTTCAGATAATAAATGAGGTATAAATTTAGATTTTAGATTTTAGATTGGGGAATTGGAAGATTGGGAGATTGAGGGGTATTGAGATTTTAGTCGTAGGGTGCGTCGCCATCAACAATCTCTAACTAAATATCGACCATCTCATAGCGACGCACCTGGATTATTCAATAGACTTGCATTCCCTTCCCAAACTTTTCTATCTTGAAAATATCTGGGTTTTCCTGTGTTTATCTGCCTTTTATCTACGGTCTTTCTATCAATCAAAGTTCAGGAAATCCACCTAAGATTGCTTTGTAGCAAATTTTAGTAAAATTGGTATAAATAAGTAACTAATATTTCTCATCAACCCAACAACTCATCAACAGCAACACTAAAACCAGCCAACACAAGCTGAGTGCTGATTGTAGAACCCAAGTTAAAAGTTAACTTTTGAGATTGAGTCACAATCATTATCCAGCGACTTTCGGGGAAAACAATCCAAACTTCCAGACAACCAGAATCTAAATACTCTTGTGCTTTCAGAAAAACATCTTCAGCAATATCAGTAGGAGAAACAATTTCAGCAATTAACAGCGGACTTTGAGGAAAAGTAGGGACATCGCCATATTCAGCAACAAGTTCAGCAGTCAGATAAGCAACATCAGGGCGACGCACTCGCCTGTCAGTACGACAAGGCACTTCCGTATAGACTTCGCCACCTTGTCCACTAGATATCTTGTAATTTCCCCAAGCACGATCTAGTCTAGATTGGATTCGACTGTGTTTTACTGTCATACCATTTTTCTGTGCGATTTTGCCGTCCACCCACTCCATATCGTCGGGGGGATTGGCGATGAAGTCTTCTAGAGAAAAATTTTCTGATAAAACGGCTGTCATTACCATAGCCATTGACTCCCTTTTGGATAATTCACTAATATTATAGCAATCTTTGGTAATGGGTAATAGGTAACAGGAACTAACCTATGCCCTATGCCCTATACCCAATTCACTCAATATTAATTTGATTCGGCGGCTTCGGTTGATTTTGTTTGTCATCCTTCAAAGTTTTGCGGCCCGACGACGCATAATCCTTGTACAAATCGATAAACATTTTTGTCAACTGTTGCAAAGAAAGTTGTTCGCCATTAATTTGAGCTTTCATATAAGCTTTCAGCACTTCAATGTAAGCCAAACCGAGAGCAAGCGTGAGAGTTGCCGCCGTTGCACCGGAGATAGCACCGCCGACAATAGTACCAGCACCCGGAATCATTTTAATCAAATTAGTTACAATACTTCTCCCAACAGCAGTCACTCCCCCAGCACCGCTAATCGCAGACAGCATCGCCGAAACAAACCCCTTATCAAAGGGCATTCCAAAAATCACAGTAATATTCGCAATCATTGCCGTTTGCATCGCCATCAAAATTGGCGCATCAGCAAACGGTACAGGAGTCGCACCGACAATCGCAGAACCGGCAACATAACCAGTTACATACTTAAATGCCATATCGGATTTGAGCGCAATATTAGCAATTTGTTCTTTGACAAAAGCTTTTTTAGCTACTTCCGGCAGCAGTTGAAAAGTTGCATCTACCAACTTATCTAAACCGTGGGATTTTACTGTATAATCATCATCAATCTCTTCCGGTTCAGCCATCACAGCGATAATTTGACTGACTGGCAAATTCATGTGTTCCAGTTGCTTGAAAAACTCGCTCGGCTTTTTCGATGCAGCCTGAGTCAGAACTAAAATAACTGGTACATCCTTAACTTCCATTTCCTTGAGCCAGCTTTCTTCGACAGATTCAATTCTGTTAGCGCCGTGATTTATGCAGTACCAGATGACATGAATGTGTTCTTTTGGGGGCAGGAGTCTTTGGTCTTCAATTAGTTTAGCAACGTTTAACTGAATAACTTTAATTTGTTCGGCGTTGAGTTCGAGTCCGGGAGTATCGTAGACTGTAATCGGATAACTAGGCTTGGTATATTGGCGGATGCCTTGAGTTACGGGGCGGCCGACTCCGGTTGCTGCTAAGCGCTGGCTAAAAACTGAATTGATCAGGGTACTTTTGCCGACTCCGGTTTTGCCGATGACTAAAACATTGCACTGTCCCACGTTATTTTCTGCGTCTTTGAAGGCATCGTAACTGTTGATTAACAGGTCGTCTAGGGAAAAGTCGTCTGACATGGCCGTTTGCTCCGAACTCTGACACTGCATATTATGAGTCTTAAATAGGACTGACGCACGGGTAGTCAGAAACCGGTTTTTTTTACGAAAAGATTCCTTGTCGTCCACAGATTAGGTGAAAAATCTGGTTTCTTTAGCCTGAATGCGTAAGTCCTGTTAAAAATATTGTAGCAATTTGATTTGAGAATGGCTGGAACCAGAATAATGCCCACCGAAGATAATTACGATGATCCACAAACAAAGTCTCTGTTTAAGAAAAAAAACTAATACTTATTTAGAGCTAACAATTCATCGACGGCAATGCTAAAATCTGCAAGAACTTGTTGAGTCCTAACTATTTCGCCCGCTCGAAATCCCAATATTTGATTGTGATTTACCACGAATACTAAATGACTGTCCGGAAAAACCAGCCAGACTTCCTGACAGCTAGATGCTAAATATTCCTGTGCTTTGAGAAAGATATCTTCAGCAATATCTGTGGGCGAAACTATCTCAGCAACTAAAGGAAAACTTTGTGGCAAAGTAGGAATATCGCCGAATTGTGCAACTAATTCGGGTGTGAGATAGGCTACATCGGGGCGGCGAACTTGTCGATTGGTGCGACAAGGTGGTTCGGTGTATACTTCTCCTCCTTGTCCAGTGGAATCTTTATAATTTCCCCAACAACGACCTAGCTTAGATTGAATTCGACTGTGTTTTAGTGTCATGCCATTTGTCTCTATGAGTTGACCGTCTACCCATTCCATGCGATCGCACGGATTAGCCATGAAGTCTTCTATGGTAAGATTATCTTGTACGGTGGCAGTCGCGAGCAGAGCTGTTTCCTCGATTTTGGGTAATTCGCTGGCTGCGAGCATAGGTGTTTCCTCGATTTTGGATAGTTCGCTGATACTATTATCGCTGATGCGGTGGGAATTGTTGGGCGATGGGTGCGAGTCATGAAGAGGGATAGCTACGCCGCGCGTAATTTCATTTTCTTTTGTTTAACAGTAAAAGACTCACGATATCGCTTAAAATTAAGTCAGTAATTTTTTGTAGCCCATCCGCCATCCCCAATCTCAAGCTCAAGCCAACCCACAAACCTGTTAAAGCGTATTACGATGCCACAAAAATACGCTGGCGAATTGGACTGCAACGAATTGATGTTACTGCCTTATTACATTGCTTCGATGAATATCGAACACGAGTATTTTGAGGCAAGGGGAACTGATCAACCATTTGAAGGTATTTGTTTAGTTGATACTATTTTCGACCAAAAAGTACGGCAACTTTCTTTGTTTACGGGGGCCTATATAGCTAGGGTAGAGAGGCATAGAAGTTCGCCGATTTTTGTTGTTGTTGGCGATCGCTTTATTTTATACTTGGGGACGTTTTTTTTCTTTGTATTGGTCTCGGTTGATTCTTTTTGTGCTACTCATAACTAATTTAATTATGGTTAAACTGCTTACTAGAGCCATGTTTCAGCCTATTTGACTTTTTTTGTCCTAACCCCTTGACAATTTGCATTTTCTTAACTTGTCACAAATGATGTACGGGTGACTATTGGTCAATTA
>JBDTEI010000490.1:0-8645 GCA_039922675.1 Microcoleus sp. | reverse complement strand
GTGTTGGCGACGACGCAGTATTTGCACAAACCGGGTCATTTGTTTGGAGGATTGGGGTTGTGTTTTGGCTTGGTGGGAACTGTTTCGCTGAGTTATTTGATTGTGATTTGGTTTTTGAATTTGGCGGGGATGCACTTTGGGCCGATCGGGAATCGACCTTTGCTATTTTTTGGGATTTTGTGTACAATTCTGTCGGTGCAGTTGATTTCTTTGGGCATTTTGGCTGAGTTGATGGCGCGGAATGTGGAGGCTGATTATGTAGACAAGCAGATTTGCGAAATTATTGATGATTCGGGTTTTGATATTTAACCGGAGATAAGATTCGGTGGTTGAAACCGCTTCTATAAAAACAAAGTCGGCGCAACGCCCGACTAAATGAACTGGTAACGAGTAAAATTTTCTCTCTGTTTCTTAAGTCCGCGAAGGCGGACTTTGTTTATGTAGCCGCGAATTCTATTCGCCGGGAAATTGCGGTTGAAACACGTTTGATATTATCGGATTTTAAAGATAATCCATTTACCTTGTCTATCTACTATTTCTCCGTCAATATTTGGATGCCAATCACTGCGAGTCAGGATATAATTGGCATGATAATTTATGGCTACTTTGACTAAATCCGTACTGCTGCGGCGGATGAATAAGTCATTTCCTCCCCAAATCATTTGCGGGTTTAAGGGAGCTCCTAAAACAGCTTCCATGCGATTTTTCCACTGTTTGATGCCTTTGTCGGTAAAAGGAAAGTTCTTGAAGTTGACGACAATCGCTCTTTGGGATAAAAACTGGAAGCTGGTAACTGATGGTGGAATTAATACGAGTGCGTCTGGGCTGCTAATTTGCGAAAATCGCACAGCTAATCTGCTTAAATCGTCCGTGGGAACGGCATTGATATTAATTCTTGTTTGAAATACATTTAATATGGGTTTGGGTAAAATTCCTGCTACTCCTAAAACTAAAATTGCAGTAGCTAGCAATGCTAAAATATGAGTTATCGTCTGTTTGATAGATGTAGCAAATGATGTTTTTTCGAGGATGAATGGAAAAGCGAGGATTGAGAAAAAGATTGGGAGGGTGATTATTCGATCGCCAATTATTTCCCATGAATCAGTCAGCGGATATGTTAAGCTAAAAACAAACGTTCCTACTGCTAAAATCCACAGCAAAACATTGTAGCCTTTGGGAAACGCATAATTTTTAGTTTGCCAAACTGCAAATCCTAAGAAAATCATACCTCGAAAAGGTAAAGTTAGTATAGATAGCACCAGCAAGCTAACAGGTGCTTGTTTTTGTGAATCAACCTCATCTAAGGTCAAACAAACCGCAATAAATATAATTAATTGAGCAAAAGGTACGGTTCTAGCTAGTTGCAATTTGGCGATAAAAGCCAGCGGGTAAACTTCTACAAATATGTAATTTAGCAGGAGTGCAAAAATCGATGTGCCAACAATTACATAAAAATTAACTTTGTCTGATTTTGGCAGTAAATTGGTATTTTTGATGCACAGCAAGCCGCCCAGAATAAAACAGATAAAGTTGAACCAATTCCCGACAGCCCAATTTGACGGGAGGATGTGGTGGGGATTGCGGACTTTGGCGTGAATGAAGACAAACTCGGCATTGTCGATAGTGTGAGTGCTAGTAGTACCTGTCAATAGCATGGGTACATATACTATACTTGCCATTGCTGCTAAAAGTGCGATCGACAAAATCAACGTTTTAATCTTCCGCCGTCTTACAGATTCAATCATCAAAACGGGAATCATCATCAATCCCGGTAGCAAACCCACTAAAAATTGGAGCAGACAAGCCAGCCCAAAAAAGAAATATCCTATCAGCCATTTTTGCCGCAAACTAAAATAAATTCCCCAAATAGCGAAACCCATCGCAAAGGTACTGGGTACTGATTTGCTGGAAAATATCAGCGTATTTCCTACATCTGTAAATGAAGCAGCTATACATAAAAAAGCCAGCGCTGCGGCGGACAGTTTGGAATTAGTATAGATGTTGATAATTGCGTAGCAGGCTAGGATAAATGAACCGAAGGCGAGGAATTGATAAATAAAATGCGCTAGGGGAATGCTTGTTCCTAGGTTTGCCAGAAAATAGATGATATAGTAATAGTAGTATCTGGGGTTGAATTTAACCATTTCCTGAACGTAATAGTCGTTTTTGTAGAGTTCAGGATTTAGCATGAATTGAATTGGCGGGACTTCTGGGAAATTGCCGCCAATGGGGAAAATGTAGCCAGTTGCTATTAGGGAACCGACGATAACGAAAGTATAGAGAGATAGGTTAAAATACCTGTTATATTTTTGATATTTCTGCATTATACCTCGATTACTCATTCCCAAATTATCCTAAAATACATCTGCGTTCATCTGTGTTTATCCGCCTATAATCTGCGGTTTCCGTATTAATTTATGATTGATGCAAACTTGTCTTTTGGCGGTTCAACTTACCTATCGACAGCTAAATTGTTAATCTCCAGTTGACATTGGTTGGTTAAATCCTGTTTGTCGCTACTCAATACTTCAAGCAGCAGATAAATTGGATTTTTACCCCCAACAGATAGATTTAAATCGATCGCACTTTTTGCACCATAAGCCATTACCGCAGAATCTATCAACTTACCTTGGTTATCCCACAAAGTCAAGCGCAGTGAGATTCCCGGACATTGCGAGTTAAGTAAATTGAGTTTGCCGGTAACTTGCGCTTTGTCTGAGATAGCACCTAAATACAGAAAAGATGTATCGAGTTGCTTGCTGTTTTTAATCGGATGAGTTACTATTTTATATACATTACCAGATTTTCGACTGACTGAATAATTGGCACTTGTGTAGACTGACTGCTGCAAACTAATCCAATCTAACTGCGTCCCTGGTCGATCGACTATTTGGCGCTGCATTCTCTCCAAAGTCCTAACTGCTGTCGGTATAGAAGTCGGCTGCCTTCTCCTATAAACGCTGACAGTCACATTGTTTTCCAGCTTAAACTGTTCCGGTAGCAATTGGAAATCGCGGGAAATCTCCCAGTTTTGAGTAAAAGCATCGTACACAACTTTAACAACATCTTGCTCGTGCGATCGCAAAACTTGCTCGTCACCCGGTAACACCTGCTGAAAAGGTGTAGCAACCACCGCATATTGCGCCTGTAACAACTCCGGTAGCGGGTAAGTATCGCGGGAGTCAATTTGCGGCCTCCCGATGGTATTTAGTTTCCACCAATCCTCCGGCGGATTGACTTTTCGGTTGGCTTGTCTGAGTACATTAGCATTAAAACTGTTAGAAGCACCGACAACATAAATCGGTTCCTCATTTGGTGCTAATTTTCGCAGAAACTCAACTAATTTTACCACTTCGCCGTAGTCCGATCGCACTAACGGCGGAAAATTACTCACAAACAGTCTTGACAAATCAACCTTGACAGGAATTAACCCGACTGCGGCATTCACAACCAGGTAGAAACCAGCCGCGCCCAGCATCAAATAGCGGCTTTTCCCCTTGAGTGTCAGCCAAGTTGTCCAGAAAAATGCTGATAATCCCAAAAGTGCGATCGGTGTAACATGAATTGTATAGTGCAAGTAGCCGTAACGCAACATTAACAGCCACTCAACCAGCGACAAAACCCCAAACAAACCAACAAAAACAGCCGCCCCAGGAACCAGAATTCTCCTCAGAATCCCCGCCGAAAAACCAATCACTACCAGCAGCCAAGTTCCCAACCCATAAAAAGACACATAACGAGTTAAAATATCACTAACAGGCAAACTCCAAGCCGCATACAAATTGCCGTAATCAACCGTCAAAGCGCTGCGAGTAAAATCTCCAGCAACCAACATTAAAACAGTCAAGCTAGTTACAGCTATCAAACCCAATTTAACGCCCGCTTCAAACAAACCTCGGTAGGGAAACGGCACTGCCGTGTCCTGATTTTTGTCCCCACCAACGTAGGGAAACGGCAATGCCGTGTCCTGATTTTTTGGAGACGGCAATGCCGTCTCCCTACGGTATATTAGTACAAAAAACTCGATAATAGCCTGTAAAGTCGCAGCACCCAAAAATGCGATCGCACTATAAGCAAAATGTCGCCGCAACAGAATCGCCGCCGCCAGCAAAAACCCAATTAACGGTACTTTCCACCAAGATTTAAGCTTAACATCCTGCAAATAAACCCAAATCGCCAAAGCTACAAACACCCAGCCGCCAGTATCCAAATATCCCCGCAGAGTCGGTATCCAACTCATCGGAATCAATAAACTCAGCAGCACAGTTGACCAAAACACCCGGCGCGGATCGACTGGAATTAGCTGTGCAGAAATCGCCCCCAATAACAGGCGAAACGGCAACACATAAATTAGCGAAATACTAAGAATGTAACTCAGCCGAGATTCACCAAATAAAAGAATAAACGGCACTAACGGCAGCGTTATTAACAGATTTTTTTCTTTAGATAGCGATTCTATAACTTCCCGCCATGCTTGCTCCGGAGAGTCTCGAAATAAATTAGCCGTATTGACTGTAGCGGTGTTGTATCCAGCATAATCCCACCAATAAAAAGTACGTTCGCTAGACACATAAATTGAAGTTACTACAACTGTTACCAGAATAACTAAAAATATAAAAAAACCATCAATCAGAAACCGGCGGCGCCACTTAAAATTAAATAATTTCATCACTTTAGCAACCTAATTAACTCCAAAACTTCCTTTTTCTTCCTTCGCCTTCCTCTCGCAGGCTACGCCAACGCGGTTCGTTAAATTACTTTAAAACATTACCTTCCAAAAAACCATCCAACTTTTCTGCATATTGCCTGTTAGCCGCCGCACTCGGATGAATATCGTGAGGCAAATTATTATTTCCTGGTATTTTCAAATCAACCGAAATATCCACCGTAGCAATTCCATCGTGACTCAATTCCTCCAACATCTTAGCAGAACCAGCATTAATTCCCGCCACAACCAACTTCACACCATTAGCCTCAGCCACACGGTTAAACTCTTCGATAATTGCCTTAGAAACATCGTGACTCTTGTACAATCCCTCCTCAAATTGATTGTAATTAACCTCCAGAAAATTCACCAAGGCCGAAACCCGCATCAGCGGCCACTCGCGATATTCAAGTTTTGTCATGGTATAGGTAAAATGATTTTCTCCATTCAGCCTAGCATCGGGCTGAAACAGAATGCCGAGTTTATTCCAAGCAGCCATCTGCTTGCTTCTCGCCCGTAATAATGTATTGCGCCTGTCGTGAAATCCCGCATAGGCAATTACCGCTATTTTGGGTTTATTTCCTTGTTTGAGTGCTTCTTTGAATTGAATAAACGAGTGCAGCGTGCCGTAGCCGTTAACCCCAAAGTTAACGATTTCATAGTTAGGTAATTTTTCTTGCATCAACCACGGATAAGTTTCGCTGTCATTCAACGACCAACCGTAGGTAAAAGAACAGCCAAATATCCAAATTTCTGGTTTTTTTGAGGATTGATTGTAAGTATTAAGCGGATGTGTTACTCTTAAGCTATTATTGAGATGAGTTGCCTTAAATGAGTAATTGCCGTTAAGTGTGACCTTGAATTTTCCTGGCAAATGTTTGTATCCGAGTTCTGCGTCTTTGGTGAAAAAGTTTCCTTTCGGTTCTACGGCAACATCGACATTTGCGATTTGCCAGGGTTTGTATCCCGCAACTCGCAAGACAATTTCAGCACTGCCGACAGATATCAATATTGGGACAATTAGATAAGTTATTAATTTGAAAGCAAAATTCTTAGCTCTACCTTTTTTCATATTTTAGATGTCGGTGAAAACGATCGCCCAAAACAGCAAATAATCGCAAATCAAATCACCGGACATGATATCACAGACTGGGGCGATCGCTATTTCTGGTTGTGCTACAAAGCCAGGTACTCAACGCAGTTAGCTAAATCTTCAGGTTCGTTAACCTTAGCGATGATTTCCAAATCACGAATGCAATCGCCAACAGTTACACTTTTTTGCTGAGCGTAGATGACATGACGCCACCAAAATTCACTGCTTCTTGCTGGAGGCGGTTTGCGATGGCTAAAAAATTCTGGTCTTGGGTAAAAACAACGCGCTGAAGCTCGATCGCGCGATCGAGTATCATAGGGTCGGGCATACCTGTTCTACCGTCGTCTTGAACCGTCAGAACATCTACCTCAAACCTGCGCTGCATATCTGCATCAAGCTCTTGTTTGTGATCCCAATAATAAGCAAAAGCAGAATGAATTTGGCTCATTGTCAAATAGCGGTGGTTTAGGTATAACTCGGCTGGGCTCCACCCGTAAGCGATATGAGCTTGTACTAATTCAACGACTTTCATTGTCGTTCCGGCGATGAGAGGAACGTTCTTCTCGTCTAATTCTACATATTTGTATTCGGTTGCAGTTAAAGTCACGGTTTTTACCTTGTCGATCGCAATTCTATTATATCTATTAGATCGATCGCCCTAATCAACACAAAACCCGCAATAGCGGGCTTTCCAGGATTTTCTGAGACACGGACTATGTGTAGCCACCGGTTGACACCGGCGTGCTACTGCGGCAATTTCTAATAACCAGCCTCTTCCTCGTACTCAGGAGTCTTAGTTTTCTCAGGGATATTCACCCGAGGAGCCTTGTAAGGCTTCGGCGCCTCATCGTCAGCCCAAGCATCAGCCTCCACATCATCCTCGTACTCAATCACCGGCTCCTTCGTGCGAGTAACCTGAGGGCGAGTATACTGCTTCTCTTCTTCGTACTCCTCCTCCTCGTAATCGTCCTCGCCGCCCCAATTATCCTCTTCATACTCATCATAATCGTCGATCGGCTCCGGTTGCATCACGCGCATCTGCTGCGGCTGTCGCACCGGCGGCCGGTTCCACTGCGAATCCTCATCCCAAGCTTCCTCAACCACGGGTGCTGCTACCTTGCTGCGCATTTCCGGTGCAGGTATCCGCACGCCCGGGCCTAATTGATATTCCGTAGCCACAGGTTTCGGATAATAACCTTGGTCGTCCTCTTCCCGTTCCCAAGGTGCTTGGCCCAAACCGACGCGCTCCAGCAAACCCACGCTAAGCTGCCTCAGCCTTTCCTCGGAACCTTCAAACACAATCAAGCGGTTGGGGCCGCTGCTGACAATTTCCTCAATCCCCAACTCGTAGGTACTGAGAACTTGGTCGGGGATTTGGGGGATTCCCAGGGAAGCGATAACGATAGAAACTAACTTACCGTCTTCGGGGTCGAACCTAAAGCCCCGCACCCTTCCCAAAAGTTCGCCGGTTTCGGTAATCACTTCGCTGTTAATCAAAATGCTGTAGACATCAACATCAACATCATCTTCGATCGCGCTTTCATCTTCCACCAACAGCACGTCACCGATTTCGCTGACATTACTGAGGAACATAAACCTCGGCATTCCAGCGACCGCGAATATATTATCACGCAGACCGATCGCCACAACTTCCCGCCGATCGATATCAACCCACAATTGACTGACTACCCCCAAGCGTTTGCCTCTGTCGCGGGTGATGACCTGAGTGCCGAGAATGTCGGAGCGTTGGCAAATTTGTTCGGATGTCATTCTAACTTTAATCCTGATTTATCAAGTATATATATCACTGAACACCGTCATCAACAGATACTCCGGGACTACAACTTCAGTCCTATGACTTGAGTATAAGCTCCCCGCGCTTGAGTAACACCAATTGTACGCTGGGCCGATTGAATCATAGGTCGCCGCAAACTCACAACAATAAACTGGGCTTGTTCAGACTGTCGTTTTATCATTCTAGCTAATCGCTCCACATTTGCCCCATCCAGAAACATATCCACTTCATCAAAAGCGTAAAACGTAGACGGGCGGTAGCGTTGCAGCGCAAAAATAAAACTCAGCGCCGTCAGCGACTTTTCACCTCCCGACATAGAAGCCAGCCGCTGAACGGGTTTTCCCTTTGGGTGAGCGACCAAATTCAAACCGCTGCTGAAAGGGTCTTCCTGGTCATCTAGCTGGAGATAGCCGTCACCTTCGGAAAGTTCCGCAAAGATAGTCTGGAAGTTCTCGTTAACCGCGTCGAAAGCTTCCTTAAAAGCGCGCCGCCTCAGCGTGGTAAAGTTTTCGATTCTCAACAGCAGTTCAGTGCGTTCTCCTGCCAATATCGTCAACTTTTGGCTCAATTCTTGCAGGCGTTCTTGAGTGCGGTTGTACTCTTCCAAGGCTAGCATATTGACTGGTTCTAAAGCTTGAATGCGTTTGGCGATCGCCTTTACTTCCTGCTGCAATTCCGTCAAATTAGCTTTCTCGACATTTTCGGGAATCGACGGCACCGGATCGGGCATTTCCGCCCGCTGCGTTTCCATGAGAGTACGGACTGCGGCCAATTGTTCCCGGCGTTCTTGCTGAGTTTCGTGCAGTTTTTGCAACTGCCATTGTAACTGTTGTTTGGCTAAATGTTGCTCTCGCAGTTGCGATTCCGCCCGATCGCGATCGCCCTTTTCCACCCCTAATTTTTCCTCAATTTCGCCCAAAGTAGCCTTAGATTCAGCAATTTGGCGATCGAGTTCCAACTGCTGCGAAACAATAATAGCGATCGCACCTGCACCCGCATTTTGCTGCACTTGCCATTCCTGCAATCTCTCGCTGCCTTCCTTAATTTTCTCC
>JBDTEI010000489.1:0-3905 GCA_039922675.1 Microcoleus sp. | reverse complement strand
TGGACATTTTTTGATTTGAATGCTTTGCACGACGAATTCCGCTCCGAACCGGGAACAGTTGTCGAAGCTGACTTTTATCACGCCAATCAATTAATCCCCTTGAAAGATGAGGAAATTGTTGCTTTAGTGCAGCGGGATTTAGCGACTTGTATTCCGGCTTTTCGGGAGGCTAAAGTAATTGACAGCAGCGCGATTCGACTGTCGCGGGCGGTGACGCATTTTGCACCGGGAAGTTATCAGTATTTGTTGCCTGCGGTAACAAGTTATGATAATGTATTTATGAGCGGCGACTGGGTTGTGACCCGTCACGGTTCTTGGTCGCAAGAAAAGGCTTATGTTACTGGTTTGGAGGCGGCAAATTTGGTAATTTCGCGTTTCGGAATTGGCAAAAAAGCGGCAGTTATTCCTGTCGAGGCTGATGAGCCGCACATTCAAGTTGGGAGACAGATTAATCAGTTTGCTCGCAGTTTGACTAATACTTTTATTCCCAATTTTTGGCTACCCTAATTAGAAGGAAGAGGGAAGAGGGAAGAAGGAAGAGGGCCCTTCGGCTTCGCTCAGGGTGAAAAGACGGAAGAAGGAAGAAGGAAGAGGCAATTTATTGCTTTAAGCAGTTATTGTAAGGTGTGCATTTCGCACCCTACAATAACTGTGAAGATCGGTAAAAAACCCGGTTTCTTTAATAGACCTCTTGCAAAAATCCGAAAATACCCTGAAACCATCTGCGTCAATCGGTGTTTATCTGCCCAATATCTGCGGTTGATCTATGACTCCAAGATTTCTGCAAGAGGTCTAATCTCATTAGTCGGGTGCATCATCGGAGAAAACCATAGCTTTTTGTACTAAACCCAAAAAATACGCACCCTACAATGACTAATGACTAAACATTATCGCCAATAAGGCCGACCTTTCCAAAAAACTCCTACCGTAATTCCGATTAGTGAGGCTTCCGATAAACTTGCTAACAAAGGAGGTATGGGCAGAAATGACTTTAACACCAAACCGAAGAGCACGCACAAAACTAAAACCCACAAATTAATTTTATTGAGCAAATATTGCTGCTGCCAATGCTCTAAAAAGTACACTGCTAAAGCTCCCATTCCCACTGCGGCAGCGAAAGGTATCAAGAGTCCGAGGGGGGAGCCGTAGAGAAGCGTCACGACGTTGCGGATTGCGCGCGATTGCATGAAACCCCAGGCTAAAAATAGCTCAACTCCAATCACGATTGAGTTGACGAGGGCGGCAATTTGCAGCATTTCTCGCCAAGGTAAAAGTTTTAAACGGCGCAGAAAATTACTCACGATCGGCAGATTCGGTAGGTTGCTTTGATTTTATAACAGTTTTGCCCGGGCGATCGACATTAACGACTATTTGTAAAGTAAAATGAAGATAAAGGGCAGTCTCTTGACAAATTGACCAAGAGCATCTGCCTGCTTGTTGTTGGAACCGTGAAAGGAAAAAAGTTATGGTGGAGAACACTGTCGATTGTGCTGTAGCTTGCGTCAACGGCTGCGTTTTGGGCGACAAGTGCCCGAAGCGAGAATACGCGGCGCAAACGTCCAACTTTATTGAAAATACTTCTCTCGACAAAATGCTGGAAATGGCAGAGGAAGCGATCAGAAGGAAACGGACGGAACCTCCCAAATGGGTAATTCCTGATTTTCCCGAATAAAATTAGCGCTCCTTAAAAAAAGCATCGCCCCTTTGAAAGGGCGATGTTTTTTGTATTCCCAATGAAATAGCCGATCCCAATCAAGTTATTTCTTGGGATAGAAGCTAACAGCTTAAATACCAGCTATTATCATTAGTAAGGAATTTTTAATAACTAAAACATCTGCCACACTGTTTTCTATCGAGAAGCGGGGAGGTAAAGAGAGGCAGATACTCCGGATTTGCATTACTTTCGCTTTTCCTGGAAACGAGCAAAAAGCAACAGTTATTTAATGGTTATTCCTTGATTACAGCCCTTGGCAATTAATTACAAATCATCTCAAGCCAATAGCAAAATTCCGAAGTATTGAATAGACTTAAAAAAAATCTGGAGTAGATATCATGTCACAGCAAAAGAAACGATCTGAAAAAGCAACTGAAGAGCGCGATAATTCCAGCGATTTGCCTCAAGAAATCACCGAATCTTACGGCACCGGCGTTATCGCTGAACCGGGATTGAACCAATATGAAATCACAACATTGAACGATAGCAGTTCGGAATACGGTTCGAGCAGTTCCCAAATCAGCGGCGACGATGGCGAGGTTGCTGCGGCGGAACAAGAAAGTGCTACTGGCGAGAAATTAGTAGGGGGAAGCGCTCCAAATCCCGACCAAGATATGGTTGACGAACTCGGAGCTGCGGCGGGTATAGAAATGGCGGATGGAGCTATTTTGCACACAGCAGATATGCTCGATCACCGAGATGAAGATCGGTGGGAATTAGACCCTAGTTCTGCGGAAGATTATCAGGAACAGCCGGATTTATAGGTTTATTTGTTAGAGTTTTGGAGTAATTTTTTAGTCTTAAGTTCACACCAATAATTAGCGGCCTCCAATTTGGGAACCGGAGGCCGCCATTTCTCGCAATTTTTGTCGGATTGGAAGTTCGATCGCAAATTCGGTTCCTTGGCCTGGTGTCGAATAACATTGCAAACTGCCGCCGTGCTTTTCTGTGACAATGTGCCAGCTAATTGACAAGCCGATTCCGGTACCTTTGCCGATCGGCTTTGTGGTGAAAAATGGGTCAAAAATACGATCGCACAACTCCTCGCTCATTCCCGGCCCGTTGTCACAAATTTTAATAATTGCCGTGTTGGAGTTGCTGACTTTCGTACAAATCCGAATCAGGAAGGGATTTGCTTTAATTTCCTCGAAGTTTTTTTCACTGCTGGATTCTTCGATCGCATCGATCGCATTAGCTAAAATATTCATAAATACCTGATTCATTTCTCCGCCGCAACACTCTACATTTTTCAAATTGGGGTCATACTCTTTAATCACTTCAATCGCGGGACGGTTCGCCTTAAATTTCAGCCGATTGTGCAAAATCATCAGCGTGCTGTCGATACCTTCATGAATATCAATCAACTCCATTTCCCGCCCTTCTTGTCGCGAAAAGTACCGCAGAGACAGAATTATCTCGCGAATGCGATCGCCCCCTACCTGCATCGAGTTTAGCATTTTCATTAAATCTTCCTGGATGAATTCTAGCTCCACCGCTTCTGCTGTTGATGTTATTTCCGGTGCCGGATCGGGATAGTGCTGTTGGTAAAGTTCGAGCACCTTGAGAATATCTTCAGCATAATCGCGAACGTAATTAAGATTGCCGCAGATAAAATTCACCGGATTGTTAATTTCGTGAGCAATTCCCGCCACCATTTGCCCCAAAGCTGACATTTTTTCGCTTTGAATTAACAGCGATTGAGCGTGCTTGAGATCGTACAGGGACTTCTGCAAATTCTCCTGTATTTGTTGTCTGTGGTTAACCTCTTCTTGTAGCTTCTGGTTGGCTTGAGAAAGTTCCATAGTGCGCGAATCCACTCGTTTTTCCAACTCAGCAGCCAGTTGTTCCAGGTTAATTTGAGCGAGTTTGCGATCGACAATTTCCTGCTCCATCCTGACATTTTGCTGCTGAAGTTTTTGAGTCAGTTGGCGGACGCTCAAATGCGCTTTAACGCGAGCTAAAACTTCTTCATTTTGAATCGGCTTAGTAACGTAATCAACAGCCCCCAAACTAAATCCCTTCACCTTATCTTCTGTCTCATTCAGCGCCGTCATAAAAATTACTGGAATATCTTTTGTCAAATCGCCAGCCTTCAAACGCCGGCAAGTTTCAAACCCGTCAATTCCCGGCATTAGCACGTCCAACAAAATCAAATCTGGCAGCGAGTATTCAGCTTTTTGGATAGCGCTCT
>JBDTEI010000488.1:0-4071 GCA_039922675.1 Microcoleus sp. | reverse complement strand
TGCACTGCTGGTTCTATGTCACCATTTGGCAGCATCGCGGGTTCGTCAGTACCGGCGTGCAGCCAAGAACCCATGTGGCATTCGTAAACCGAAACCGGCTGCGTCAGTTGGTCTGTCTGCCGTCGCTGTTCTATCCAAGCGCTGTCTTGCCAAGTGTAGCTATCTAAGTCGGTGACAATTGATGCTGTTTTCGGCCGTACCTCTTGCTGGAAACCGTAAGGGTCGGACTTTTCGTAGGGATGTCCGTCTTGGTTTTTCACTTCGTATTTGTAGTGAGTTCCGTAGGATAGTCCCGGAATAAATATTTCCCAGATGCCGTTTTGGGATTTCCGCATTTGATGTTTGCGGCCGTCCCAATAGTTGAAATCTCCTAAAACTGAGACGTTGCGGGCATTCGGAGCCCAAACTGCAAAATATACTCCAGTGATGCCGTCTACTTCGGTGAAATGCGCGCCCAGTTTTTCGTAAATCCGGTGGTGGTTGCCTTCGGAGAATAGGTGTTGGTCAAATTCTGTGAGTTTGGGCGATCGAAAGGCGTAGGGGTCGTAGATAAAGCGTTCGTGTTCTCCTTCTTTAACCCGCAGTTGATAGTTTGCTAGTTCTGGGGTGTCGATCGTACATTCAAAAAAGTGAGGGTGATGCCCTGATTTCATCAGGTATTCTGCCCTCGCCTCCGGCAAAACTACCGATACCGCATCCGCATTCGGCAGATAAGCTCGGACAGCCCAGACTTTTTTGCCATTTTCTTCGATCGTGTGGGGGCCTAGCACTTCAAATGGATCGTGGTGCTGATTCCCAACAATCCGGTCAATCTGTTCAAAAGGGACGGTCGCGGGCATAAAACTACTTACCTCAATCTTTTAACTAAATGGCTTTCAAAACCTAGAGTGGCGCTGCACTTTACATTTGGATACATTTTTGATCGCTAATCCTACCACGCTCACTTGTCGGTGCGCGCGCCCAGTGTCCGCACGGCAGGCAAAATATTGCCTTGCTGGCTGCCAAGCTGTGATTTTAGTGCTAACGGCCAACATCTAAGTATAGAAATATTAAAACAAATTGAAAAATTTATCTTTTTCCCAAATATGTTTGACTTTTTTTATAAAGTGTGATATGTGACCTCTTTTTTCAAACTTTTGTCGGTTCGCACTCCCTAGGGGCGTCAAGCAGAGTGAGTTTTGGATAGCAGATAATTATTATTAATATCTGGAATTTTCAGGCGCAAGTCGATCGCCCGACAGGTATATTTTAAAATCCTGGAGGCAGGGTTTCTCCGCAAAGTCCGTGAATTTGGGCAATGCGATCGAACAGCCAAGGATAGTCAGTGCGGTATTGAGGAATCAAAGCTAAGGGACTCAGCAGGGCGGCAGCAGCAATATCTGCCACGCTCAAGGAATCGCCTACCAAATAAGCACCATCCTGCCAGCGCAGGTGCAAAAAATCTAAAGCAGCACTCAGCCGCAATTCGGCTAGTTTTGCTGAGGCTGGGTTAATACCGAACTGGCGGCGCGCCAACTGAATTACTAATTGGCTCAAAACAGAGGGGTCAATTTGTTTGCCCGCACCGGCGCGAAACTCGTAGTAAACAAATCGAGTGGCGATGCCGATGCTTTCATCGAGCCAGTCTTCGATCATCCAAGCCTCAGCTTGCAAATTCTCGTCTGTAGGCAAAAGCGGCGGCGATGGAAAGCGAGACTCGATCGAGTGCAAAATTTGTGTCGAGTCGGCGATCGCCTCTGGTTGACCTTCGAGTTGAGGCAGAAGTACCGGCACTGTTCTCAAACCACCCGTCAGAGGCTTGAGTTTCAAAACGTGCAGGCCCGGAGTCAAATTTTCAACTTGAAAGGGGATGCCCTTGTAACCGAGCGCTAAGCGGACTTTGCGGCAGTAAGGGGAGGTACTGAACTGTAGTAAAAGCATCAGATAATAAATAACACCCAACTTGAGGCCTAGACTGATGAGATTGAAAAATGCAAAGAGCGAACCATTTTTCACTCGGAGGCTAGGCCTGTTGGGGTTTTACTCCGCGATCCCCTGGTTAGGGCTTTTTAGGAGAGGGGGAAGCAGTTCCACCAGGCTTTTCTGCCCCAGGCTTTTCTGCCCCAGGCTTTTCTGCCCCTGGAGTGCTCTTTGGAGATTCCTTCATTGCTGGAGCAGAAACAGGAGGAGGAGTAGTACCGCCACCAGGAGTGGGGCTAGCGCCGCCACTGCCACCCTCACCGCCGCAAGCGCCGAGGGCTGCTGCAATGCCCATTACCAAAGTCAAACGAATTAAACCCTTGTTCATAAACACTCCTTAACATTTAAAACCCATCGCAAGGAAGGGAATAGTGTACTTGAGAAACAATGCTGGCACGAATAGATCAAAGATTCGCTCGTTGATTACAATACTGCATTTATTCATAAATTTCACATTGATTCTGGCGAACTGGCAAAAATTTCCTTTTTTTGGCAAATCCTGAAGTCAAAGTGACAAGTGGTAGGATGGGTTGGTTGGTTTGTGAGGTATCTTTGGTAAGGATAACCAATCGAGCCGAGATTTCCAGAAATTGGGGATAATTGGCGATCGGCAACCGAAAAACTCCTAACCTCAATCAAGCTGCTATCTGCGCCACTTTACGTATTGGTCAGTAACTCAGCCCTAAAGGGACTGAGCTTGTAAGAGCAATCAAGCAAGCTGTGCTGACCAGACCACCACATCGACTACGCTCGGCGTAAGCCTAAGCGCAGTCGAAGGGTAAACGTTATTTGAGTCACGACACCAGGCGAATGCGAAGCTAGTTCCTTGCTCTGTCATTTGCAATTAAACAGTTCTAAAGTCACTCTTTACAGTGTTGCAAGTCTAAAAAGCTCTTATAACTGGTCGAAGCTAACATCACCCCGAAAGGGAGGCTCGCAAGAGCAAAACATTATGCGATCGCGAACTGGGAGATTTGAAACGGTAACTGTCCCGTTGAAAGTGCAACACAACAGCACACCGAATTAACCAGTTCCAAGGCGGTAATGGAAAGATTCAACGCGGTTGAAACCGCCGGGCCGCGCCCTCTCAGGACTAAATTCGCTGAGTTTCCCACTTACGGAGTTTTTTTTATGACCGCTGCTATCAGATCCCCGGATTCTCCTCGCCGCTCCCGATCGACCGGCAAGCCCACCGCAGACCCTGCCAAAAGCAAAGTTACTTCTATTTCCCGAGCTAGGCGGGCAAAAACTGGGCCAGAATTGCCCAACTACTCGCCAGCCGACGAACAGCCTGGGCTTCGCGCGCCATCGGTGCTGAAAGTCATGCCCGATCGCCAGTGGCAGCCGATGTGGCTGCGATCGCTACTGAGGGTGGAGCGCGCCTCCTCAGCGGCAGTGGTGCTGCTGTTGGGCGGTGCTCTGACTCTCTACGGTTTGACTGTTTACGGCGAGCAGCGCTGGAGTCAAGAGTATCAAAAGCTGGAAACTCTGCGCCGGGGAGAACAGCAGTTGAGTGCTGCTAGCGAAGTCTTGAAACAACAACTTGCTAAAGAAGCTGAAAATCCAGAAACTGGTTTGGCTAGGCAGAAGCCTGCGGACACGATTTTCTTACGGCCGGCCCCGGAAAACCGATCGCCTGTTGTGACGGCACCAAACTCAGAAGAACCTGCTCTCAAGAATCGATCGGGTGTGGAAACACCGCTGGGCTATTGAGGCAATGTCAAGGCTCTCTGGCCCGGAGGGCAGATTGTCCGAGAGCCTTGCTTGGGGTTTGATTTTTGTGCAAGTGCCGATCGATTTCCGAATCCCAACCCGCCGTTAAAATTCACAAATAATAATTAATACAAGTTCAAAAAAATGATACAACAGTAAGCTTGCGCTCCAACTCCGAGAGTGATCAGTCATTCCCAATTCTTCAATTCCAAAATCTAAAATCTAAAATGGTATAAGCTGTTCGACTTTTAAACTGCACTATTTGTGGTCTATCTCCCATACTTTAAGGGGTTCAGGCAAGAAATTTAAATGACTAACAGCTTAACTTGTCGGTAAATTTTTAATGCTATGAGTTATGACCCCCGTTTTGACCGCTACAGATCACCGAATTTTAAACGC
>JBDTEI010000487.1:0-12012 GCA_039922675.1 Microcoleus sp. | reverse complement strand
TTTAAGCTTTCAAACTATTCTTTTTTCTAGGTTCAGTTATCTGTGCCTTAAGTTCGCGGTGTGAACCGCTCTCTCTCTGGCGCTTTATTAATATACTTATTTCGCAAGGGGTTGTCAAGCTTTTTGGGAAACTATTTTTGAAAATTTTTAGAACTTATGCAGTGTAAGCGTTTCGGGTCTTCAGGCTCGCTCAGACTGACCCTCGCCCCATCTGCTTTTCCGGCACAACCTCCTTTTTGAACCCGAAAGTGGGTTTTTGGCGGGAGTCTGTAGAATCCTTCACAGGTGAAGACGATCGGATTTACTCAGAGCTTAAGGCTTTGGTTAGGGTGTCAGCTCGATCGCACCCTGTTCACTCTGACCGCACCAGATGATTCGTCAATCTGAGTCATATATTATTATGAGTAGTGCCTGCATTCGCTGGACTTGACTGAGGGAGATTAGGGTATGCGATTCATCCGATCGCCCACCTGCAAGTCCTCGCTCCACACAAATCCATCGCCCGCAACTACAATCTCCTTAATTACAGCCACCCCCAAACCTCTTCAGTTAGCCCAGTTGTCAGCCTTTGAGACTCGATCGCAAGTTAGTGTCCTCAACATCTACATCTAAAAAGTGTAAATAACTCTCGGACTCAGTATTGGCAGCAATCACCAAACCAGTCTTCCCCCAAGGGGCGATCGCCCGAGGTGAGGCAGGGCCACTAAAATGCCCTACTTGAATACCTTGACCGTTTAACACTGCTATCTGCCCCCCAACATCTGCCAACACCCATCCCCAATTAGTTACACAAGCAGACACAGGCAAACTTTCAAGAGGAATTCGTGCTAGCTTGAGCGGCCACAATTTCATCGACAACACAGCGGCTTTACCACCTTGGGGAATTCCCAGCAAGGTATAAGGCTCAGGTGTTAACAGCATCTGTCCAACGCTGGCAGACAACTTTACAGAACCCACTGATGTGCCACGGCGAGTGTAAACTCTAAAAATAGTTTGGGGATTTTTTGGTTCGTTGTCTGGCCAAACGGCTAAAACGTGTCGTCGATCTAAAAAGGTTAATTCTGGTAAATAATGTTCCGGTAACGGCACAGTAGCAATCAGCTTCAAGGCTTTTTCTTGATCGTCCGCAGTGCTGTTGCCAGTTAAAGCATAAAAACGCAGTTCGCCCGGAACAGCTACCGTCACCCAGCGACCGTGAGCATCAATAGCAGCTTTAAAAGCATCTGCACCTTGCCTTAAACCCATATCCAGCAGGCACTGAGGCTCTGAGGAGCGATCGTCGCCCTGCCAGTAAAGTTTTTGCTGAGTGAGAACGCAGCAGCCGTGGGAAGCAGGTAAAATGCCACGCACGATTTCCGGCATTAATATAGAAGTCGGCATTTCTTCTGTAACTAGCTGTTGTCCCGGCTGACACCAAACCTTCACCTCTTTACCTACAGCAGCGTAGAGATACTTTTCCGTGGCAATTAAAGCAGTCAGCGGTGCAGGAAGTATCAGCGGCTTTGGCTGTGAAACCGAATAGCACACAGTCCGAAGTAAATTAATCGCCGGCTGTGATACTTTTTCATCTTCGACTTCGCTCGCAGAGTCAGTGTCCGACTTCAGGCTTTTAGCGCTGTTGGTTGCGGGATTTTCCCAAGGAACAATGCAGTCGCCCAATTGCCTGACAGCGGGGTCGTACATGATCAGCCGCAGAGCTTGAGCCATTTGGGAAGCACTGGCAAAACGGCGGGCCGGCAGCTTTTCCAAAGACTTTTTGACTATTGCTTGCAAAGGTTCGGGGATGGCGTCGGGAAGTTGCAAGCGTTGATTCAGGTGCGCCCACCTCAAGTCTCCGGGGGCTCCGCCGAAAGGGCGGTAGCCCATTAGCAACTCAAACAGCAGAATTCCCACTGCATATATATCTGACATGGGGGAATAAAGACCGTAAAACCGCTCTGGGGCCATGTAAGCGGGGGAACCTACGGTAGCGTCTGGAGAAATTTCTTGGTGGAGGCGAGTTGTACCGATTTCTGGCAGCCGACGCGCGATGCCAAAGTCAGACAGCCGGGGCGACCAACCTTTGGAGCCTAGAGTGAGGAGGATATTTTCGGGTTTGATGTCGCAGTGAACTACGCCTCGGCGGTGGGCGTAGTCTAAGCCTCCTAGAAGTTCCATGACTAGCTGTAAACCTTCGAGCAGCCGCAAGGGGCGGTCTTGCTTGAGCAGGTTGCGGAGCGTTCCTCCCTCGCAGTAGTCCATAACCAAGTACCTGCCTGTAGCTGTGTGTTCGAGAGCTCGGCAGGTGACAATGTTGGGGTGCTGCAAGGTGATCAGAAACCACAGCTCTCTCAAGAATTCGCTAGTTGGGGCTTTTTGATGGCTGAGTTCTTTGAGAGCAACCAGTTGGCTGGTGAGGCGGGAGTCCTTGGCGGGAGTTTCTCGAACGCTGGCACAAAAGACTCGACCAAATTGCCCTTGTCCGACTAGCCCTAAAATGCGGTACTTAGAATGTTGCATCGGTCTAATTATAGAAAAAGCTTGAGCTAGTATTAAAATATGTAAAGAATTCTGACAAAAATTCAATTTTTTGAATCGATCGCCAGGTACTGCTATGTTATCTCAGGTTCATTCTCCGTCGGCTAAGAGCGATCGCACGGTCGCACCTACTAAAATCCTTGAGTTTCGGAGTCAGTATAAATCTTGCCGGATTCGGGTGCCTGATTTGGAACTGCCTGTGGCTGCTATTTTAGTCGATCGCGAGTATTACAGTTTTTTCAAGGCCGTCCAGGAACCCTCTAAGGTTTTAGCCATCGTGGCTAAGCTGGGGAATAGGGGGGACTCAACAGCGATTACTACAACAGCTAGCGGTTATGTAATATGGGTTTTAGAGCCGGAAGCCGATGCTGTCGTCAAGCCATCTTAACGTTTTTGAGTGTTAGCCAATTTTTTTTGGTTTGAATATGTCGATCGTACTTGCATACTGAACTTGACAGGATGATAAATCAATATGGTGAAGATTATTAGACTAGATCCAATTGCCGAAGAAATGGCAGTGGAAACCCGATCGAATATCCTGGCGGCTTTACTTTCCAAAGACTTAGACGTTCTCAAGGAATGCGGGGGGCGAGGAATGTGCGCTACCTGCCACGTTTACATTAAAGAGGGTATGGAAGGTTTGTCTGACATGAACCGCCGCGAGAGGAGGACGCTGGAGGTCATTACTACAGCTAAAGCCAATTCGCGACTTGCTTGTCAGGCTGAAATTATGGGCGAGGGTGTGGTTGTACAGATACCTGCGGGGATGTACATTAATGCTATTGAAAATGTGGAAGCTCTGATTGGCCGCCGGGCTCAGCAAGATTTGTTACACCCAATTACGGGTCAAGTAGTTGTGGAATCGGGAAAGTTGATTACTCGTTCGATCGTTACACAGCTTAATGAAACGCGCTTCCAAGTAGGACAGTATTTAGTTCGGACTAAAGAAGCTTAAAACTGATATGTTTGTATTTTAGTAGTTGAGAAAAATCTATGTTGAGCCAACTTGCGCGTTTGAGTACAGAAGCAGACGGACGCTACGCCACTGCTGAAGAACTCCTATTTTTGAAAGACTACTTTCAGTCTTTGAATCACCGGATGAGTGCTTATAAAAAAATTCAAGCCTCGGAAAAAGAAATTATTCGACAAGTGGAAGCACAAATGCAGTCTCTCGACCCTAGTTTGTTTCGCCGGGGAACTCAAGATGTGACTGAAAAGTGTCATGGAGATATTGTGCGGGTCTTGAGGCATTCGGCGGCAGCACTGTTGATTAATGATACTGAACGGTTGCGCGATCGGCTTCTGCTTTGGTTGCAAACTATTTTAGGCGCTGTTCAAGTTAGAAATACTGCGACCGTGACCTACGATGTGATGAAAAAGGTACTCAAGCAATATCTCACTGCCGAAGAAGTCAGTCTATTTTTTCCGATTCTCGATATCAACCGCACTGTACTGGGCAAATAATCAAGGGTAATGTCATACCATTTTCGATGGGAATGACTTATTACATAAAGGTTTGGAGCAAGGGCAGACAGTTGCATTCTTTTGTGGGACTGCTATCGCCTTAACCGCGATAGATTTTGCCGTTAGGAAGAATGGCTCCAACCAAGTTCACTCCCCTCAAATCCGCCTCACTCAGAATGGCTCCGCGGAGGTTGGCTCCTGTCAAGTCAGCTTTCCGCAAATTGGCTTTACTGAGGTTAGCTTTGCTCAAGTCAATTTCACGCAGGCAAGAATTAGAAAGGTTGGCATTGATCAGGTATGCCCCGCTCAAGTTAGCTTTGCTGAGATTGGCCCCACTCAAGTTAGCTTCCATCAGATAAGCACCGCTGAAATTGGCTTCGTTCAATAATGCCTCTGCCATATTAATGCCGGTTAAAAGTTTGCGGCTCAAGTCTACACCGCCCAGATCTGCCCCGCTGAGGTTGATACCGCTTAAGTGGCAGCCATTCAAAGTAATCTTTCTGAGATAGGTTTTGCTCAGGTCTGCTTTGCACAAATTGGCTCTGTCCAAGCAAGCTTCGCTGAGGTCTGATTCGCTCAAACACGCGCTGTTTAAATAAGCTTGAGTGAGGTTAGTTCGCCTGAGGTTAGCTTTGGTGAGGTTGGCTTTGGTGAGGTCAGCACAGGTTAAGTTGGCTCCGGCTAGGTTGGCTTTGGACAATTCGGCTCCGGTTAGCTGTGCTTCGCTCAAGTTTGCCTCTTTGAGACTTGCTAGAGTCAAGTCTGCATCTTTCAAGTTTGCCCCGTTGAGATTGGCTTTAATCAGATAGGCTTTACTGAGATTTGCTTCGCTAAGAACTGCTTTGGTGAGGTTGGCCGCGCTCATATCTGCACCTATGAGATTTGCCTTCGGGAGAATTGCTCCCGTCAGGTTTGCCCAATTCAGGTGAGCTCCCGCTAGGTTGGCGTTGGTGAGATTGGCTCCGCTGAGATTGGCTCCGCTGAGGCTTGCTGCCATGAGGTGGGCGCCGGTTAAATTGGCTCCGCTGAGGTCGGCTTTGCTGAGGTTCGCTCGGCTCAGATGGGCTTTGGTGAGGTCGGCTTGACTGAGGTTAGCACCGATTAAGTAGGGTCGGTGCTGGTGTTCGTTAAGATTGTCCAAACGTAGAGTGGGGGCATCGCTGGAACGGTATAAATCGATCGGACTCAACACAATGCCGCGCAAGTTTGCCTGTCTAAAATCTCTTTCGCCGGCTGCATATCGATTTAGAAGTTCATTGGCGTCCATTAAGTTCGAGAAAAAAGTTTGAGGTTGTGAGTGCTTTTAAATTTTATGAGTTTCTAAGGTAAGTTATGAATTGTATAGCTGCGAGTTATAGTCCAATACGCTTGGGTTAAAAAGGTAATTGATCCGCCCGCACCTGCTGTTAATTTAAAACCTAAGAAAGTCTTGGCGATTGCTTTGATAAGATATCGCTCCCGAAAGGAGCGGGGACAGCAAGCAATTACAGGCTTAGCTAACCCAAGCGTATTGAGTTATAGTCAGATTTTTTTGAAATAGCTAAAACCATTTTTTATATTCTGTAGATTTTGGATAATTTAACTCTATGTAATGTTTGACAATCTGGTGGATAAAATAGCCTCTCAACAATCTAGCTGACAGCTATTTATAACAAACTAATAGCTGTCAAACAAGTCAGTTTTTTTGGCAAAGTTGACTGATAATAGCTTCGTGAGCTTGTCCTTCTTCGACCATAGAATCTGCCGGTTGGAGGCGATCGCGCAGCCCTAAAATAAAGCGGTTGCAGTCCGAACCCAAGGATTCGCAGGAGGTTTGCAGGCAGTGGAGTTCTCGACCTGTGAGCTGACTAAAGAAGGAACTTAAGATGCCTGCTTCTAGAAAACAGGCTGGCCGCTTCGACTTGGGAGCTGTTTTAGCAAAAAGAGAGTTAGCAATTTTTACTATTAAAAATCCCTGTTCGGAATAGCTGGGGTCAAATTCAAATGTTCCCCAGCCGTGAGTTTTCCAGCACTGTTGCAAGGACTGAAGAAATTCTACCATTTCCATTTCGGAAACTGGCTGACTGTAGTATTCGCTGACTTCTTCGCAAAAACGCACGTAGAAGTTTTTTCCCCACCAGCGACCGCAGTTGAAAAGCACAAGGCGGGAGGCTTGGCCTGTTTCTTGTTCTAAGCCGATATAAATGGCTTTAATCAGTGTTTCTGGGAGCGCTATGAGTCGATCGCCCCGGCGGTTTTCGAGCAGGCCTAGTTCGAGGTCGCCTCGAACGTAGGCATCGCTGGCGAAGTAGTTTCCAGGGAGTCGGGGCTGTTTGAGCAAGTCTGCAATATTAATCATCGGTAATCAGCAATTGGGACGTTGAAGGAACAAGTAAGGAAGAAGCAAGAAGGCATGAAAGGCTTCGCTCAAGGTGAAAATCAGGAAGAAGGAAGAGGTAAATCCTTATGAATCAAGGAAATTGGAAATTGGTTGTTTGTAAAAAATGAGTTATGAGGCTTAACTTTAAAATAAAATTTATTACTTATAACTCATCATTTATGCTTCCTGAATTACCACTTTTTTGAGGGATAACCTGTTGCCTACTCTTTATTACCTTGGTCAAGAATTATTGAATTTGCTTGATCCAAAAATGGTTGCAAGATGGCTCTGGCTTGCTCGGAAAGCAGTTCTTTTAAACGAGTTTGTAGCAGATCGCAAATAGTTGCTTCGATCTTTTGAGTTTGGTGCGCTTCGACTATGCCGGAAACCCAGTCGATGAGTCGCTGTTCGAGAAAATCTCGATCGTTCAGCAGCATGGCCATAGCGCAGTACCGCAAGACTAACAGCCAGTGTTTGAGCGATCGTTCTAAGGTTTCTTGTTTTTCGTTGGGGAATGTTTCTTGTAGCTTGTTGGCTACTGGTTGGAAGATGCTTGCTTCCTTCTCTCGCAAAAATTCGTAAATTTTTAAGCGCTGGGCGAGGGTTGCAGCTTGACGCTTAAAAGCTATGAGTTCTTCGCCTTTTAGAAAGCGGTTTTCTGCCTGATCCAGCAGCGCCTCAATCTCAGGGTGCATGATTTTAATTAAGTGGTAATCGGTAATTGATAAAAGGAAGTTCGGCAACGAGCCGTGTACGGGATTTAACGGATTTAACGAATTTTTGGGGATGAGGAAAGAGGGAAGAGGGAAGAGGGATTGCTATTTTTTGTTTTCCATTTCCCACACAGATTAAAACAGGTCGAATAGGTCGTCAATGGTGACTTCTGCCGGTTCAGAAATAGAAATTGCGGGCAAGGGTGGCGGTAGGGGCAGGGCGCCCACTTCGGGAATTCCTTCCCAAGAAATAGCTTGAAAAAAGTCTGCTACTGACCGGGTTAAAGTCAGCACTTGACCGGGGATCGAGCCATTTTGGGTTTCTAAAGGTTTTCCCAGCCAATTATAGTGACCAAAGAAGTCTTGAACAGACTTATCCAACCATGAAGTTTGACTTTTCATCTTTCTTCCTGCCTGGAGAGACCCACTATCGCACTCTCAATGGCGAAATTGGTGGGAGGAAAGGCAGGGCAGGGGATGTGCCTTTCCACGTTGTTTACCGCAATATTTCACCGTGTTGCAGTCGAGTTTGAATGTCCCGGGCGTTGGCACCTTCGTTGAGCCAGAATGCTGCTGCATCAATTTTATCTGGATTTCCGAGTAGGAACTTGCAATAGGTTTCTCCCATTGAGTAACATTGGAGTTCTATGCAACTCAGAGGCTTTTTGACTAGAGCTCCGAAGAAACCGGCAAACAAACCAGCGTAAATGTGACAAACGGGTTTACCTACGTCGCCCAAAGTGCGAGCAACTGCTGAGTCAAAGACGTTGATAAAGATGCAGCCGTGTTTGCGATCGCTCATGTCAACTTCCCAGCGACCCCAACCCTGAGCAGTGAAAGGCCACCACCAAGTTTCTAGCAGAAACATCAGATTCGACTGGCGAATGTTCTGACTGAATTCGGCGCTAAACCATTTTTGAAAAAATTCGGAATCTTGCAGTCCCCATTGGCAACCAATAGTATACATGATCACAGAGGAAGCCGGGCCTACTTCTTCTTCGAGTCCCTCCACCAAACCGATGATGAAGTCTTCGCTGGTAAAAATGTTGCGGGACTCATTCCAGTCATTAATTGTACCAAACTGGCGATCGAAGGCAAAAAAATCCTGAAACCTATAATGGCTGTGAGTTTGAGGATGATTTAGCCTCAGTGGCGATTCACTGTGGGTGGAGATTTCTTTTTGGGCGGTAGAGACCATTGGCGGGTTACTCCTTTTTATTGTAGTTTGCTGAATATTACGGTCAAATAGAAGAAATAGACTAGCCTGTGTATCCAATTTAACGTCTTTTTTCTCAAGGTAGGGACTCTGTATAAATTTTTACCGTACTATAAAAAATGAAAATTCTCGGATGCTGAATTTGGGCGCTGGTTGGGAGTTCGGCCTTGGGACAATTGCTATCTGACGCTCGGAGGCGAAAGTGGGTATAACGTTAAACGACTATGTGTTATCGTTTTGTGCAAGCTGTCCACTATATATATAGGGCATATGAAATGAAACATCACGCTTGTATTGCAATAGGGATCAATCAATATCAGTTACTCCAGCCTTTGAGTTATGCGCAAGAAGATGCAGAAGCACTTTACGGTTTTTTGACGGAGGAGGCTGGTTTTGCGCCGGATGGATGTCTGCTGATGACTGATAGCTCGCCGTCGCTGTGGGGTCAATCAACGTATCCGAATCGCGAAAATATTCTGAGGTTGACCCAAAGCCTGTGCGCGGAACACCTGCAACAGGGAGATTTACTCTGGTGCTTTTTTAGCGGCTACGGTGTCAGCTATGAAGGCAAGGATTATTTGATGCCGGTTGACGGCAATCCGGCTGATATTCAGGGTACGGGGATTCCGGTAGAGTTGCTGTTGAATACTCTGAAAAACGCTCCTACGGAAACGGTTTTGGTGCTGGTGGATATGAACCGCAGCCAGATCGTGAAGGCGGGGGAAACGATCGGCACTCAAACGGCTGATCTGGCCCGGGAACTGGAAATCCCGACGGTGCTTTCTTGCCGCCCTAATCAAGTTTCGCGGGAAACTTCAGCTTTGCGTCAAGGATTTTTTACGACGGCGCTTTTGGAGGGGCTGCGATCGGGACAGTGCATGACGCTTAAGGGTTTAGACCGTTTCTTGAGCGATCGGCTACCCGAGCTGTGCGACCACCATTTGCGTCCGAAACAAGAACCTTTGATGGTGGTGAATCCTCCGGGAAAGGCTCATTTGGTGATTTTGCCGGATACTGCTGAGGTGCCGAATGCTGGGTTGGCCGGACGCAACGGCAATATGGCGGTTGCTGGGGCTGATGGCTTCGATCGCTCGCAAATGGCGACGGCTACGGCTCAAATGGAGCTGCCCGAGGCAGCTCGCAACGCGATTGATGGGCCGGTTGATATGCCTCCTGTGTCGCAGCCAAATGCTGTCCGGCCCGGAAGCGGTGGGGGGGACGATCGACCGAACTTGCAAAAGCCAGAGGATGCGGATAACGGCGGCTCTGACAAATCGTTTTTGCAGCAGCTAATTTTGTGGAGTGGAGCTACGGCTTTGGTGCTGCTGTTCGGTGTTTTTCTGACGAACAGATCAATTTTTATCGGTCAGCAGGAAGGAGATCCTCGATCGACTACTGAGAATGCCCAAAACCCAGGCCTACAAAATTCTGCTGGTGCTGGAGTGTCGCAGGACAAACCGCGGACGGTACAAGCAGGGAGTGGAACCAAGCAGTCGCCGTCAAGTCAGCAGGTGTGGGCTGAGGCGAAAACTTTCCTTAAGGATGGTTCGGCTTCTAGTTTTAATCGAGCAGTGGTTAAGGCTCGAACGATTCCGGCTAGCGATCCGCTCTACCCGCAGGCTCAGCAGGATATTGAGCGCTGGAGTTTGACGATTTTGGATATCGCTAACGGGCGGGCTGCTCGGGGCGATTTCTCTGGGGCGATTGGGGCTGCTAAATTGATGCCTGATGTGAATCAGGCGGTTTACAATCAGTCGAAACAGGCGATCGCTCAGTGGGAGGATCTATCTAAAGAGCAGGATGTAAATGCTGCTTTGCTATCGGCTGCTGCCGGCAAAATTAAGCGGGGGGCTGCCTCTTCTTACAGTAAAGGCATCCAGCAAGCTAGTAAAATTCAGCCCGGTCAGCCGAAGTACGAACAAGCTCAGCAGTTGACTGGAGAGTGGAGCGAAGCTATTCTCAAAATTGCTCAGTTGCGTGCATCTCAAGGAAAGCTGAAAGACGCAGTTGAAGCTGCTTCGCTTGTGCCGTCGGGTACTAATAGTTATCAGCCGGCTCAAAAGGCGATCGCCAATTGGAAAACTAAGCTGCAACGCCAGAAAAAAAGTTGATTTAGTTAATAATTTCCCGGTATAAACCGGGAAATTATATTAGCTATAGAGGCTGAGATAAGTCGAGCAATCGATGCCTCTTGACACTCCCAGAAGACACCGACACATCGATCGTGTTAAACCAATAATTTTATGCACCATTTCTCCTCCGCAGAGCCAGCGAGAGGGGATTTTATATATGGTATCGGGTCGATGCGTTTTGGGAGAGTGAAACATATCCTAGATGCGGGTTAATTAATATTTCTCATGTACGTCTCCGACCTCTATAAACCAGCCTCTCTACAGTCAAAAACCAGGTTTTTTTTACCGGAAGGATGGCTGTAGCGATGTTTATTTATCAAAAAAATGCTTAATACCAAACTCCTAAATAAGTCTGTTTTAAGATTAAGTTAAAATATATAATTTGGGTATTTTATTACTTCTGCTTAGCTGGTTAATTTATACTTAATCTAAACTTTACTAAACACCTAAATCCGCGATATATAACTGCTATTAACCACTAACTCCCAAGGCAAAATCGGCACCTTCAAGCTTGACTGCGCGGGTATTGCCGTGTTGATTCGTTTGACCCATCTTTGTTTGCTGTTAGGAGCGATCGACGGATCGAAGACTGTTGAAAATGGTGCTGTTTTTGAATAATTAGCATTAGACCTCTTGCAAAAATCCGAAAATACCCTGAAATCATCTGCGTCAATCGGTGTTGCATCTGCCCGATATCTGCGGTTGCTCTATGACTCGAAGATTTTTGCAATCTTGTCTATTGAGCGATATGTTATCAATTATACAAAATGAGCCGTAATGGGCAATTGTAGTCGGCGAGCGATCGTCCCCAATGAATTCAGAAAACAAATTCACCGCCCCAGAGAGCAAAATATCTGGATTCGCAAGCTGCGAATCTTGGTTGGTGCGGACATCATAAAGCTGTCTTATTTAACACAAATCAGGGCTTTGCAAGAAAAGCCAAAAAATATATCATCAAGAAACAAGAATAAAAATTTGCTCGCTTATTGTAGCCCCCGTAACAATACGTATGCCTGAAGTTATAGTCCACAGCGATATATATGGGGCGCTCTAAATGAATAAGGTGAAGTGGTAGTGTCTGAGTGTTAAGAGGGGCGCTCCAAGAGGAATGTTCGGCGATCGATCCCTTTCCAATGGAGGAGGCTAAAACCTACGAAGGCAAGGATCTGGAGACTATGCTGATTTTTTTGAGTCCCGGAGAGTACCGTTAGCACTAAACTCTGCATTATTGTATAAGGATAGCCAAATTTGTAACAGTTCTTAACTATGAATAATTCTATCAAAACTGCTAGCATAGTGACACTTTTGCTAGCAAAAACAGATAAAGTAAATAAAGTTGGCTAGCTCTAGAGACCCCGATCCCCATTTAGGGGATGTTGAATCAATTGGATTCGCACCAAGTGCTTTATAGAGTTACAATTGGAACCAAAGCATCGCTATTTAACTGAGTTCTTTAGTTACTTTTACTTTCTGCTATGAACGTGGATTTTATCAAAGCCCAAGTCAGGTTGCTACAGGGTGCAAGTTCATCGGAGCGAGAAACCCTTATTAAAAACATCGGCGTCTGTGCTGGCGTGATCAGACCCGGAGAGTACGTGACTCCACAGCGGA
>JBDTEI010000486.1:0-11828 GCA_039922675.1 Microcoleus sp. | reverse complement strand
GTACCTTGCCGAGCTAACCCCGTAGTTCCCGCCGCCAAGGACGTGGAAATGTTGACTGAGGTACCAAAACCAATCTGCACACTATCGATGCCACCGGTATCCTGAATCTGACTTGAACCATTAGTCGAGATTAGATAGCGATCGTTACCTGCACCACCTTTTAACACGCTGCCGGAATTCCCATACAGGGCATTAAGCGTATCATCGCCAGCACCGCCATCTAGGGTGCTATTGCTGCCAGAGGCTTCGAGATAGTCGTTGCCATCTCCCCCTAACAGGAGGCTGTTGTTGCTGCCGAAGAGGCTGTCATCGCCAGCACCGCCATCTAAGGTGCTATTGCCGCCAAAACCACTCAGGGAGTCATTGCCACCCAGGCCTGAAATGCTGTCATTGCCTGACGCGCTGCCGACGAGAATGTCATTTGTGGATGTACCGAGAAGTGTTGCCATCTTTTTTCCTGCTTACGAATAACAGGCGAGGGCGATTTTTACATCAGCACCTGACCCTTATTTCTCTATCAGGGCTTTTCCTCAAAAATTATGCAATTTTTCAAAGTTTTTTTGGTGCGACAAATTTTGTTTTATTTGCGACAAAAGGTGTTACTATTACTACCTGCATATTTGAACGATCGACAAAATCTGTATGTACGCAGATATCAATTAAAAGAATTTAGCAACGAGAGCGCCCGATCGCGATCGACAGCCGGAGGACAGGATATGTGTAGGGTAACAGCAACGCTATTGTAGCCACAGGCAGCGCGATCGCCATTTTTGGCATCCAAAGGGCGAGATCCCTTTTATATTTTTTATCAACGAAGGGCGATTCCCTACGGGATAGCTACGCTTCACGGCTTTTTGGTATAGTAGAATTGTAACTTAATACGAATTAGTTAAATACCATTGCTCAGGAAATATGAATGAACAACTCCAAACAATTATTACAAAAACTCAGCAAGGCCTAAAAAAACTTTACGGCGAACAATTAGACAAAATTGTCCTCTTTGGCTCCCAAGCTAGAGGTGATGCTAGACCAGACTCCGATATCGATCTCTTAATTGTTCTCAAAAATCCTTTTAACTACTCTCAAGAAAGCGATCGAATTAGTATTTTTATTGCCGAATTATGTTTAGAATATAATGTGCTAATTAGCTGTGTATTTGCCACGGACGAGCAGTTTCATCAGCACAATAATGGTTTCTTTCGCAACATTCGTCTAGAAGGGTTAGCGATTTGACTCCAGAATAACAAAGACTACTGGAGAAAGCCAATAGAAGTTTGCAAGCAGCGAGAGAATTGAACAACACAGGTTTTCCTGAATTTGCCACTTCGCGCGCTTACTATTCCATGTTTTATCTCGCCACAGCATTTTTAGAAGCCGAAGGACTATCCTATTCCCGGCACTCAGCCGTTATCGCTGCTTTTGGGGAACGCTTCGCTCGCACTAATCGAGTTCCAGTAGAATTGCACCGCTACCTAATTGATGCTGAAAGAACCCGTTTGAGAGCTGATTATAATGTCGATCCAAATATCACAGAAACTGATGCCGAACAACTGATATCGCGGACAGAATACTTTCTCAATTTTACCCTAGCTAATATTGATTCGCTTCCTCCACCATCTCGTTAAATGATCGGGAGTATGTTTTGATATGGATGGCGATCGCACTCGATCGCTTTTGATCGAGTGCGATAATTCTGCCGTACCATTTTCCTTACCCAGAGAACTTCGATCGCCCTTTACTCCCTTTCTTCCCCCGCACCAGATTAAAAATCCAGGTTTGCAAACCATCCAGATAAGTAAACACCACCGGAATCACCACCAGAGTCAGCAGCGTAGAAGTCATCAAACCGCCAATTACCGCCATCGCCATCGGGCTGCGCACCTGAGAACCCGCGCCAATTCCCAGCGCGATCGGCACCATCCCAGCAATCATCGCAATAGTTGTCATCAAAATCGGCCGCAACCGCGCTATTCCAGAATCCAGCGTCGCTTCATAGGTGGGCTCGCCTTCCTTCTGATTCATAATCGCGTAATCCACCAGCAAAATCGAATTTTTCGTCACAATTCCCATCAGCAAAACCACCCCAATCAAAGCATACAAACCGAGAGATTTTTGTCCCACCAAAAGTCCCAGCAGCGCACCACCCAGAGATAAAGGCAATGCCACCATAATCGTCACCGGATGCAGGAAATTCGCAAACAGCAACACCAACACACCATAAATAAACAATACCGCTGTTCCCAGAGCCCCCGCAAAACCGCTGAAAATATCCTGCATCACCTTCGCATCACCCGAAGATTCCTGTTCCACTCCAGGGGGCAAAGGATTCATTGCAGGCAGTTTATTCACCGCAGCAGCAGCTTCTCCCAAAGTCATACCATCCAACAAATTCCCCTCTACAGATACTTGACGAGCTCTGTCATAGCGATCGATCTGAGAAGGCCCGCTGCCTAAAGTAATATCCGCCACCGCCCTTAACGGCACAAAAGTATTATTTTTCGCCGGTACTTGCAGGTTCTTAATCGTTTCGATATCGCTGCGAAACTGCGACGCCAACATTACATGAATCGGAATTTGTCTGTCGGGTAAATCAAATTTAGCAAGATTCGAGTCAATATCTCCAATCGTTGCCAGAGAAGCAGTGCGAGCAATTTGCTGCACCGATACACCCTGATCCGCCGCCCGAATTGGATCGGGTTTCACCAAAATCTCCGGCTTCACCAAACTCGCGCTAGACTCTACCTCAATCAGTCCCGGAACTTGCCTCATTTGTTGCGTCAGAGATGCCGCAGTTTTGGTTAAAGCTTCCGCATTTTCGCTCTTGAGGACGATCGACATTTGCTTTTTACCGCCCACACGCCCTTGGGCAAAACTCAGGCGCACACCGGGAACATCGCGCAGTTTCGGCCGCATTTCCTCCTCAAACTTCTGTTGTCCGATCCGCTTCCCAGCAGGTTTCAATTTCACGTACAGACTGGCTGTATTTACGCCGCTAGCGCCCCCTCCGCCGCCACCTGCTCCCCCGGAGACAGTCGGAGCACCTTCAGTCTCCAAAACGCTATCTACGGCTGGATGAGCGAGCAATAATTTAGTTGCCTGCTGCACTGCTAAATCTGTCTGTGACAAGGTGGAACCGGGCGGTAATTCGATCGATACAGTCGAAAGTCCGGTATCATCGCGATCGATAAAACCCTGCGGAATGAAAGGTATTAATTGAACGCTGCCGAAAAACAAGGCAACAGCTAAAATTAGGACGATCGCCCGATGCTTCAGCGCCCAAGTCAAAAGCCGGCGGTACTGATAAGAAAGTTGGTCTTTTTTGAGTTCCTCATGATGCCCTTTCTCCTTAAACATATAAGCCGCCATCATCGGAGTCACGGTGCGGGCTACTAACAGCGAAAACAACACCGAAGCCGAAACCGTCACCCCAAAAGGTCGAAAAAACTGACCCGGAATTCCCGGCATAAAAGCCACTGGTGCAAACACCGAAACAATCGTCATCGTCGTAGCAACGACAGCCAAACCAATTTCAGCAGAAGCATCCAAAGCAGCTTGATAAGGCGTTTTCCCCATCCCGACGTGGCGCTCAATATTTTCAATTTCGACGATCGCATCATCGACTAATATACCAACCACCAGCGACAGCGCCAACAAAGTCATGCCGTTAAGCGTATATCCCACCATCCTCAGCACAGCAAAAGTAGGAATTATCGACAGCGGCAAAGCCACAGCAGCAATCAAAGTTGCCCGCCAATCCCGCAGAAAAATAAAAATAGTAACAATCGCTAAAGCCGCCCCTAAAATCAAAGCATCTACAGAAGCTTGATAAGAATCTCGGATGTGGTCTGCTAAAGTATAAATAAGTTCCAGCTTCACATCCGGCGGCAAAGTTTTTTCCATTGTCTTGACAGCTTCGCGCACTGCTTCTTCCACAGTTACCAGAGTGCTTCCGGTGCTGCGGAGGATGGAAAAAGCCACAACAGGCTTGTTGTTGAGCCGCGCCGCCTGACGCGCTTCTGCGTAGCCTTCATCAACTTTTCCCAAGCTAGAAAGCGGTACAAAACCGCCTTGAGGCAAAGTAATTTGATAAGCTTTCAACTGTTCGATAGTTTTGGCACTTCCGAGAGTGCGGACTGTTTGCTCGGAATTACCGATTTCAGTGCGGCCCCCTGGCAGATTGATGTTAAAAGTGCGAATTTGTTCGTTAACTTGGGTAGCTGTAATGCCGAGACTTTGTAGTTGTTGGGGGTTTAAATCGACTCGAATATCCCTGTCCCTGCCTCCGATGCGCTGCACTTGAGCGACACCTTTGACGGAGAGGAGGACGCGGCTGATGTTTAGGTCGATTAAATCGCTTAACTGTTCTACGGTTTGGCGATCGGAAACCACGGCGTAGGACATGATGGAACTGCCGGCAAATTCTACTCGCTTGACAACGGGGTCGTTAATGTCTTGGGGCAGGCTTTGGCGAATTTGGGCGATCGCATTGCGGACATCATTCGTAGCGCGATCGCTATTTGTGCCTAATAAAAAGTTGACTGTCGTATTAGAAGAACCGTCATTAACTGTAGATATAATGTGGTCTATATTGCCCAAGCCAGCCACAGCATCTTCTACTTTTTTCGTAACTTGAGATTCAAGTTCTGATGGATCTGCCCCTGTTTGGGTGACGGATATCGAAACTGAAGGCACATCAATATTAGGTGAATCATCAATACCTAAAAGCGGAAACGATACTAACCCCCCAATTGTCAAAATTAAGAATAGAACAATTGTGGGGACTGGCTGTTTGATCGACCAAGCCGAAATATTAAAAGACATATTTAAACAGTTGACAGTTGACAGTTGATAATTGACAGTGGAAAGGGTAGTTATTAATAACTCTTGATTTTCTCTTTCTTCTCTTCTCTTGATTCGGCATCTTGCCAGCTCCAAATATGTAGTAACTAACTAATCGCAAGGTGCGTCAGGGGAAAATTATTAGTCTGTAGTTGTCAAATTCTGCCCTGACGCACCCTACAATAAATAATGACTGCCAACGGTCAACTACCAACTACCAACTGACTACTGACTGCTGACTTTAACCCGATCGCCATCCTTAAGATAACCAGCTCCAGCAACAACCACACGATCGCCTGCTTTCAACCCTTTTTTAATCTGAACCTTAGCACTCGTCAAATCACCAACCGCGCCCCCAGTAATTTCCCCAACTACCACCGGCTGAGCCTGCACCTTGTCCTCGCCGACAAGTTTGTAAACAATAGAACTGCCGTCAGACTGGGGCAAAATTGCTCTAGCGGGGACTTTCAAACCTTGAGCCGTAGCCGTCGAAATCGATGCGCGCAAGAACATTCCCGATCGCAAAAACTCGCTGCTCGGCAAATCAATCTTCACCGTAGCCTGCCGGTTTTGCGGGTCAACTAGCGGCGAAATATCTCGCACAGTTCCTGACAACTTAATCCGCTTGTCAGAATCCGAAGTAATCTGCACTGCTGTACCCGGCCGCACTTGCGCAAGCTGACTTTCCGGCACCTTCAATTGCAGTTCCAGCTTGTCTCCCCGAATAATCGAAAATAGTTTTTGACTCCCCGTAGAAACATCACCAACTCGACCAATTCTTTCAGCCACAGTGCCACTGTCCGGCGCTCGCACTATAGTTTGTTCCAATTGAGTTTGCAACTGTTGGACTTGCGCATCATTGCTGCGAACATTTGCTGCGTTGTTACTCACATTTGCTCTAGCGCTGGTGACAGTTGTGGCGGCAGTATTCACCTTAGCTCTCGCACTGCTGGCGGCAGCTTGTGCCGTACTGATATTAGCTTGGGCATTCACTACTTTAGCGTTAGCCGATCGCACTTCTTCGGCTGCTTTGTTCTGTTCTTGTAAAGCTTTATTTAAATCAGAGTTAGCTTTATTCAAATCTTGAACGGCAGTTTCCCGCTCCGTCTTGCGCTTTTCTAAATCTTGCTGGCTGATTACTCCCTGGCTCGCCAAATTTTGACTGCGATTTACTTCTCTTTGAGCTTGGTCTAATTTAGCCTTGGCCGAAGCAATGCCGGCCCGAGCTTGCTCGACGCCAGCTACGGCTTGCTGGACGCCAGCTCCAGCTTGGCCAACACCTGTTTTAACTTGTGCTAAGTCAGCGACGGCTTTTTCAACGCCAGCTACGGCTTGCTCGACGCCGGCTTCGGCTTCTTTTTGGGTAGACTGAGCTTGCAGCACCTGAGCTTCGGCTTGTTCTACCGTAGAATTGGCCGATTGTACTTTAGCAACCGCTGCGGCAATTTGCGATCGCAACACAGAATCGTCTAAAACCGCCATTACCTGACCTTTTTCTACCGCATCCCCTTCTTTGACCAAAACCTGCTTGATTTGCAAACCATTAGCTTGCGGCAGCACCGGCAGCAAATCGTAAACCGCGACGGTGCCCGTCGCTTCCAAAGTTTGAGCCACCTCGGCAGATTCCACAGGCGCCACTGTCACCGTCTGAGCCGTCGCCTGCTGAGTTGCCGCTGGGGCTGTAGCTGCGGGACGCGCGCTCTTCTGGCCTGCACTCAAGTGTACTGCTAGCAGCGTTGCAGCCACGCCAATGCCTGCGCCCGCCAACATAGTAGGCCACCTGAGTCCTTTACTGGGCGGAGCTTCTGCCTCTTCAGGTTCCCAAACTTCTGATTGTTCCCCATCCATTTCTGGAACTTTTAAGACAACTTTTCGTTCATCTTCCTCTGAGGAAAATTGCCGGCGAGAGTGGTCTGAACCACCACTTTCAGGCGCATCCACTACTGCACTTTTGTCGCGCCCGCTGTACGTGGGGGAAAGGGGTTGCTTTTCTTCTGCTTCTGAAAAAACTTGATTGGTCACCGTAGTTCCTCCCGCCGGTTTGAGCCCTTGATTTTTTCTATTGTAAAGAAAGATTGCTATTTTAAGATCAAACTCATATTAGTAAAGTGGCAAGCAGTCGGGCTTCCTCCTGTTGGGTGAGTGTGGCGTGATTATACCGGACAATGGAGATTTCGATCGCCCGTTAGTACGACGATCGACATTTAACTCGATCGGACTCCTGCGCACAGTAATATTAGCGTAATTTGCGATCGCCAAGGGGCGATCGGGCCAGCCCTGTCTGTCAAGAGAGCGGTTTTCCCATTACCAACTCATCAATCCTCACAGAATTCAGCCTAATTTTGAACAAATTATTGCTAGAATCAGGCACATCGGCTAAAAAAGTTGTACCAGTTTAATTGACAAAAATTACAATGAATAGTGTCTTTTCTCCCGTCCAACAGTTGCTAATTACTTGGTTGCTAGTGCTAGTAACGGGATGGTTTACCCTAACTGCTATCAGTTATGTTGGGGAACTGGTCAGCATTTTAGTAACAGCCGGACTGATTGCATTCTTATTAAATTATGCAGTAGCAAGACTGCAAGTATTTTTGCCGCGGGGAGTAGCTGCTGCGCTCGTTTACTTGGTGGCGGGTGTGGTAGTAGTAGTAATTGGTCTAACTATTGTACCGCCTGTGTTCACCCAAGCGAGGCAGTTAGGGGTGAGGTTCCCGGACTTGCTGGAGTCGGCGCGGCAGCAGTTAGGTGAATTTCAAACATGGAGTGCCGATCGCAATTTGCCGTTTGACGTGCAAATATTGGAGCAGCAACTGTCAGCGAAAGTTCAGGAACAAGTACAGGCGATCGCAGGTACAAGTTTAGGTTTAGTCGTAGGTACTGTTAACTGGTTTCTCGACTTAATTTTTATCCTGGTAATTTCATTTTATATGCTCCTAGACGGCAAAAGAGTGTGGCAGGGTTTGACCAGCATTTTTTCCCCAGATATTCGCTATGTATTAACCGAAACTTTGCAGCGAAACCTCCAACGATTTGTCTCGGGACAGTTGCTGCTGGGACTATTTATGGCCACCTCGCTAACTCTCGCTTTTTCGTGGCTGCAAGTTCCGTTTTTTCTGTTGTTTGCCGTGTTTATCGGATTAATGGAAATAATTCCGTTTATCGGAGCGACGCTGGGCATTGGAGCAGTTAGTATAATTGTAGCATTTATCGATTGGTGGCTGGCGCTGCAAGTCTTGGCAGTGGCGATCGGTCTCCAGCAAATCAAAGACAATTTAGTCGCCCCTCGAATCATGGGGAATCTCACCGGATTGAGTCCAGTAATTATTTTCACAGCTTTGCTCTTAGGAGGTAGAGTAGGAGGATTGTTAGGAGTTATCCTGGCTATTCCCCTAACTGGCGTTGTCAAAAGTATAGTAGAAATCTTACTCAATCCCAAATTGCCTCCGCAAACAGGCTCGTTTTTCTACAATCCTTTTAACGGTGAGGAATTGAGTCAAATAACGGACAATGAAACTAAAATAATTTTGGTAGCCGATGAAAAAAAATAGTCTAAGGTTCGTAGTAAAAACTTCAGTGCGTAAAATTTTTATGAGTCACGAATTCAGCCCTTGCTACTGATTCCTTTAAGAAGGACTAAAGTCCTCACTACGAACCTTAAAAAAAAATTGCATTGCTCGTTACCAGGCTCTGCCTGGTAATGTAGATCCGGAGGCTCTCTCTCTCTCTCTTTACCTCGCTGCTTCTGGAAACAGAGAATTGTGGCAGATGTTTAAGTTATAAAATCTTCGTTCCTTAAGAAGAACTAAAGTCCTCACTACGAACCTTTTAAGAAGGACTAAAGTCCTCACTACAAACCAACTTAAAATCTCAAACCTAAAACTTATGAAATGGTGGCAAAATCTTAGAAAAAATCCTCTAGCTCGGCTGGGAGCAGTGGTATTGTTAATTTTTTATACAGTCGCATTTTTCGCCGAATTTGTGGCGCCTTACGATCCCTACGACTCTCAATTAAACGGTTCATTGTTGCCGCCGACTCAGATTTATTTAAGTACCAAAGACGGGCAATTTATCGGGCCACACGTTTATCCGACGACTCAGGGCCCCGTGGATGTGAATACGGGCGCTCGCGAGCTAACTCTAGACTGGCAAAAACCCTCTGCTATCGGTTTGTTTGTCAAAGGTTCTCCCTATAAATTTTTAGGAATTTTACCTTTAAATATCCACTTGTTTGGAACTACCGGAAAAGGCAAAATTAACATTTTAGGCACGGACGAACAAGCTCGCGATCAATTCAGCCGCTTAGTACAGGGCAGCCGAATTAGCCTAAGTATCGGTTTAGTTGGTATAGCAATTTCTTTCCCCTTGGGATTGTTAATCGGAGGAATATCCGGTTATTTCGGTAGTTGGATTGACAGTATTTTAATGCGTTTCGCCGAAGTATTGATGACGATTCCCGGTCTTTATTTATTGGTAGCGCTAGCAGCAGTGCTTCCCCCGGGATTGACAAGCGCTCAGCGATTTATATTGATTGTACTGATTACTTCATTTATCAGTTGGGCGAGTTTAGCGCGGGTGATTCGCGGTCAGGTACTATCAATTAAACAGCTAGAATTTGTGCAAGCAGCGCGGGCTATGGGCGCCAATCCAATTTATATTATAGTCCGCCACGTTTTGCCACAAACTGCAACTTATGTAATTATTTCTGCTACTTTGTCGGTTCCGGGTTTTATTGTGGCGGAGTCGGTTTTGAGTTTAATTGGATTGGGAATTCAACAACCAGATCCTTCTTGGGGAAATTTGCTGTCGCTGTCTACTAATGCTTCAATTTTAGTGTTGCAGCCTTGGTTGGTTTGGCCTCCAGCAACACTGATTATTTTGACTGTTTTGGCGTTCAATTTATTGGGGGATGGGTTGCGGGATGCTCTCGATCCGAGAAGCATTCAAAGGTAATTGAAAATGGGGAATTGGTCATTGGTTATTTAAGTATTGACAGGTAAGCGGATGGTAAAAGTAGAACCAACGCCGACTTGACTTTTTACTGAAATATTGCCGCCCATCATTAAGCAAAAACGCTGGCTGATTGCTAGTCCCAAACCTGTGCCGCCGTACTTGCGCGTGGTAGAAGCGTCTGCTTGGATAAAGGGTTGGAAAATATGCTGCAACTCGTCTGGATTCATGCCAATTCCTGTATCTGTACAATTAAAAACTAAAAATTCTTTAGTGGAATTTGATTGGGGAGAATTTGCCGCAGTTTCAGAACTGTTTTCTGCTATCGCTTCGCTGTTGGTGCGGGCGCTTTCTCGGCTAGCGGTGAGGGTAATTGTACCGTTTTGAGTGAATTTGGCGGCATTGCTTAGCAAATTTAATAAAATTTGTCTAACTTTGGTAATGTCACCGTTCATGGTGCCAAAATTGGTAATTTGCTGTAAGTTTAAAGTGTTATTATTTTTTTCAATTAGTGGGGTGGCTGTGTCGGCTACTTCTTCAATTAAGGCGGCGATGTCGAAGGTTTCTAAGTAGAGATCCATGCGACCGGCTTCGATTTTAGAAATATCGAGAATGTCGTTAATTAGTGACAGCAAGTGTCGGCCGGATGTGCGGATTTTGTCTAAATCTGGGGTGAGTTCGTCATAACCTAATTCTTCGGTTTCTTCTTGCAGCATTTCGCTGTACCCGATGATGGCATTCAGGGGTGTTCGCAGTTCGTGGCTCATGTTTGCCAAAAATGCGCTTTTTGCGGTGGAGGCGGCTTCGGCTGCTTCTAGGGCGACTTGCAAGGCGTTTTCAAAGACTTTGCGATCGCTAATATCCTCGACGCTGCCTTCATAGTAGAGTACCTCGCCGTCGGCGCTGCACACTGCGCGGGCGCTTTCGGAAATCCAAATTATGCTTCCGTCAACGCGGTAAACTTCTGACTCAAATCCTGAAATTTGTCCGAATTCTTGCATCACTCGCATAAACTTCTCGCGCTGCTGAGGATTGATGTAAGCTTGCTGTCTGATGTTTGTGAGATTTGATGTCAATTCTTCGGGAGTTGCGTAGCCGTAGATGCGGGCTAAAGCTGGGTTTACGCTTAAAAATTGACCTTCTGGGGTTGTTTGAAAAATGCCTTCGACTGCGTTTTCAAAGATGCTGCGGTATTTTTGTTCTGCTTGACGCAGTGCGTTTTGTGTACGATCGCGATCGCTAGCTTCGATCGCCAATGATACCAAATCTGCCAGGGAAGCAGCAAAATTTTGCTCTTCTACTGTCCAGTTGCGAACACTTCCCACCTGTTCGATACAGATGACTCCGACTGTTTGTCCTCCCAGCCGCACCGGCGCATCTAAGGTTGATGTGATGCCGCTTTCTGCAAAGTAAGAACCCACAAATTCTCTGGTTCTACTGTCTGAGAGAGCGTCATCGGCTGCGATCGTCCGGTCTTCTTCCAAAGCTTTAAAATAAACTGGATAGTCTGCTACTGCGAGTTGGGTACCTTGGGAATGCTGGTGGTTGCTGCGGTGAAATTGGTCGAGACATTGCAGTTTTGATCGACTTTGGTCGTACAACCACGCTCCGGCTGCTTCTGCGTCTAGGGTATGAGCTGCTGCTTCGGTGATTTGCCTCAAAGCTACTTGCAAATCGCCTCGATAAAGCGCTTTATTTCTTGCCAATTCTAGCAAAACCGTATTTTGTTTGAGCAATTGTTTTTGCCTCATCCGCCGCACTGATTCGGCTCGTTTCTGTTCAGTAATGTCGCGGGCTACCCAAATTACGGATTCTTCTGAAAGCGGCGAAATGCTGGCGGCAAAACAAATTTCGCGGTTGTCAATGGTTAAATCGTACTCGATGCTGACAGTTTGCTGAGTCTCTAAAGCTGTTCGGATATGGTTGATAAAATTGTCGGCTGTAGCTTGCGGAAATAGCTCTGCGACAGTTTTGCCAACTAATTCTTCGGCTGGTTTGTAGAGCAGGGACATATTTGTGGGCGCGATTTTCAAATAGCGACC
>JBDTEI010000485.1:0-3334 GCA_039922675.1 Microcoleus sp. | reverse complement strand
ACTTGCGATATTTTTCCTTCTGCATATTCTTCTTAACAACCCACAAAATAAATCCGATGACAATGGTGACTGCAACTATTTTAGAAACTGGAGCTAGATAATCATCTACAAGTGCATAATTTTCGCCTAGTTTATATCCGGCAAAAGTGAGGAAACTCACCCACAAAATAGTCCCGCCTGTTGAGTAGAGAAAAAACGGAATTAAAGGCATATTGTTGATGCCTGCGGGCAGGGAAATCAGGGTGCGAACTCCGGGGACGAGGCGACACAAAAATACGGCTTTGTTGCCGTGTCTGGTAAACCATCTATTTGCTTTGTCAATATCTGCGCCGGATACTGTGATCCATTTGCCGTATTTGTCGGCTAAATCCCTCAATCGTTCTTCGCTTAATAATTTACCCGCATAGTACCAGGGAAGTGCCCCCAGAACTGTGCCGATCGTCCCTGCTGCGATCGCCAGTGACAACTGCATATCGTCGCCCTTGGATGCGGTGAATCCTGCCAGCGGCATAATCAATTCTGAGGGGATGGGCGGGAAAAGGTTTTCTAAGAACATCAACAGTGCAATGCCCAGATAACCCATCGACTGCATTGTATTAGTTATCCATTCAACCATTTTGATTTAATAATTTGTAGTAGATAGGCTATTAGATTGCTCGTTACCAGACTCTGCCCGGTAACGCATATAAGCGAGGCTCTGCCTCGATGGAGAAGAAGGGAGGCAGAGCCTCCATGCATTGATTCCCAGGCAGAGCCTGGGAACTAGAAAACGAGAAACTAGAAACTAGAAACTATGATTAAGTTCCCGAAGTCCAGGAGTTGGTGTACTCAATTTGCTCGGCTGTCAAGGTATCAATGTGAATTCCCATTGCTTCCAATTTGAGACGCGCAATTTCCTTGTCAACATCAACAGGAATTGAATGAATTCCTGCTTCTAACTTGCCTTTGTTTTTGACTAGATATTCGGTGGCTAAAGCTTGGTTAGCGAAGCTCATATCCATGACAGCGCTGGGGTGTCCTTCGGCTGCTGCCAAGTTGATCAAACGGCCTTCGCCCAAGACAATAACCGACTTGCCATTATTGAGGCGATATTCTTGGGTGAAAGAGCGAACTGTTTTTACGCCGGTGCTTTTTGCGCCGAGGGATTTGAGGTCGATTTCAATGTCGAAGTGACCGGAATTACAAACAATTGCGCCGTCTTTCATGGTGTCGAAATGTTCGGCACGGATGACGTGTTTGTTGCCGGTAACGGTGATGAAGATATCGCCTACTTTTGCGGCTTCGTCCATTGGCATGACGCGGAAACCGTCCATCACTGCTTCGATCGCCCGAATCGGATCGATTTCGGTGACAATTACGTTAGCGCCCATGCCACGAGCCCGTTGTGCCGTGCCTTTGCCGCACCAGCCGTAACCTGCAACTACAATATTTTTACCAGCTAACAAAATATTGGTAGCGCGGATAATGCCGTCTAGAGTAGATTGACCTGTGCCGTAGCGGTTGTCAAAGAAGTGCTTGGTGTCAGCGTCGTTGACGTTCATGGCGGGGAAAGTCAGCACGCCATCTTTCAACATGGCGCGCAGGCGCACGATGCCGGTGGTGGTTTCTTCGGTGGTGCCGATCAAGTCAGCAATTTGCTTGGGGCGGTGCTGGATCAGCGCTGCTACCACGTCGCTGCCGTCGTCGATGATGATGTTGGGGCGGTGGTCGAGGGCTGTGTTAACGTGCCGTTCGTAGGTAGCCGCGTCTTCTCCTCTGAGGGCGAAGACGGAAATGCCGTAGTCTTCAACTAAGCAAGCGGCTACGTCATCTTGGGTGCTTAAGGGGTTGCTAGCGATGAGTACAGCGTCTGCGCCGCCCATTTTCAGGGCGATCGCCAAATGGGCTGTTTCTGTGGTTACGTGGCAGCAAGCTGAAATACGGATGCCTGCGAAGGGCTTTTCTTTAGCGAAGCGTTCTTGAATTTGGCGCAATACTGGCATTTCGCGGCCGGCCCACTCGATGCGTTGCTTTCCCAACGGGGCGAGGGACAAGTCTTTTACTTCGTGTTTAATCTTGACGGATGTAGCTACCATGTATGTTATTTTCCAGAAATCATCAAACTTTGTTAGTTTTAGCAGATTTACCTATCTGCGGGCAAGTGCTGAGATTTTACTCGATCGCCCTCGGCGGTGCTAATCTTAAATTTTGATTGTGTGCGATCGACCGATTTGCGATATCAGCACCGGGGAGTCACCCGCACCACGAAAGTAAAAACATCTTGTCTGGCGATCGATTTCACTCAATCTTTTTTATTAGCGCGGCGTTCTTGAATTATATGAATAATCGAAGGCACAAAAGAAAGTACAATTATTCCTCCAACAATCGGCAGTAAATATTGGTCAACTTTCTCCGGAGGAATCATCTTTCCCAAATAATAACCCATGAGCGTTAGCCCCACCGTCCACAAAAACCCGCCGATCAGGTTGTAAAACATAAAAGTTTTATATTTCATTGCGGCCACCCCCGCCACTATCGGCGCAAAAGTGCGGACAATTGGCATAAATCTCGCCAGTACAACTGCTTTTTGGCCGTGTTTTTCGTAGAAGTTTTCGGTTTTTTCTAAATATTCTTTCTTAAACAGCCAGGAATCTTCCTGGTTAAATAAGCGACGGCCCCAACGGTGTCCGCTGGCATAACCCACATTGTCGCCAGCCACCGCGCAGACAAAACACCCAAAAATTAGCGTCCAAATATTGAGAGAGTTGGGCCCAGACGCTACTATTCCAGCAGCAAACAGCAAGCTATCTCCGGGCAGAAAAAAACCGAACAGCAATCCGGATTCCGCGAACACAATAGCCCAAATTCCCAAATAGCCGAAGGTTTTAATCAGTTGCTGCAAATCAAAATTCATCTTTCTGTTTTTCCAGGGAAGGAGCTAAGCAGTACATCAACGACATCTATGATATCATTGTTTGTTGAATTTATAGCAATCCTAATTAATTCTCTAGATATAGAAAACTTGAAATCCTTGCTGTAGAGAGAGTCTAGCAATACAAGGGTCGCGATCTCTTGAGACTCAGATCGGATTGCTATAGCATAAATAAGAGTCTGGCCAAATAAGAAATTAGCCAGCGATCGATATTTGTTGCCTAAGAATTTTAGTTCAAATTTAACAATGGGCGCCGTAATTCAACAAATCCAAACTAGCTTGTTAAATCTGCTGGGTCAAGCGATCGAGGCAATGCCGTCAATAGCAGCGGCCTTGGCAGTTATTTTGCTAACTCGCACCGCAGCTAGGTTTGTGCGACGAATGAGTTCGGCAGCTTCTCAACTTACTGTCAAAAGTTTGTCT
>JBDTEI010000484.1:0-3125 GCA_039922675.1 Microcoleus sp. | reverse complement strand
TAATTATGGTTAAACTGCTTACTAGAGCCATGTTTCAGCCTATTTGACTTTTTTTGTCCTAACCCCTTGACAATTTGCATTTTCTTAACTTGTCACAAATGATGTACGGGTGACTATTGGTCAATTATCCACGCGCGAATAAGTTCGTTGATCTGTTCTGGTACTTCATCGTGGGGACAGTGACCGGCTTTGATAAAGTGTTCGGTTAACTGCGGATAGTGTTGGCGAAATTTGGCGCTTCTGTCTGTGGAATTCATCCACGGATCGCCCTCTCCCCACAGCATTAGCAACCCGCAGCTTAATTGACTCAGCAATACGTCGATTTTTTCGCCTTGGGGTGTTCGGAATACGGAGGCGAATACTTTGGGCGCACCGGGATCGCAGGATGGTTGGTAAATTTCTTCTACTAATTGGTCTGTGACGGCGCTTTGGTCGAGATAAACTTTAGTGAGAGTTTTACGAATTGTCGATCGCTGGCGCACGTATTGGAACAGCAGAAAACTTGCCCAATCTTGTTGAAATAAGGTTTTAGCTAGCGCAGACATGGCTTTTTGCAAGGGCGGGGCTTCGGGTGCGGGCTGGGGTTCGCTGAAGGGGCCGGCGCTGTTGATTAAGATGAGTCCGGCGACTGATTGGGGGTGTCCTGCTGCTACGCATAAGGCGGCGTAGCCTCCGAGGGAGTTGCCGGCGAGTACGGCGGGCCGGCCGATGATGGTGGTGATGAAGTCGTGGAGTTGGTCGCGCCAGAGGTCGCCGCTGTACTGGATTTCGGGTTTTGCCGATCGCCCGAATCCGATCAGGTCGATCGCCCACACTTCAAAATCTTTGCTCAGCCCGCTGATGTTTTTACGCCAGTGGTCTGTGGATGCTCCAAAACCGTGAATTAACAGCAGGGGAGGGCGTTCGGGATGTCGATCGCTCGATCGAACGTAGTACACTGAATGGCCCCGCCACTGCCAGTATGTGCCGGGAATGGGGGCTGCGGTGATGGCTGGGGTTGTTTGCATGATCTAAAGAAATAAGTATTTACTTTAACTATTGTATCGTGATGTTCAGATTTATAAAGTTTCACGAACGAACTGGGGTTTTGCCAGTAAGGGATACGTCATTTTGGGCGAGTTGGACGAGTGCGGGCGATCGCACTCAGGTGAAATAAGTTTTGTAACAAATATTGATTTCGTAAAGGCCGCAGCAGTGCGGGATCAGTGTGCGATCGGCATTTGCGAAATATATTGGGCATTGGCGGCAATACACCTAGGTATGATAAGTGCGATATCGATCGGCAAGTAGGAGTTGTGGGGCGATCGGCCCAAAGCTGTGGCGGCAAGGGTCGATCCCATTGGTAAGGGTGAAGGGATCGACTTTTTTATAGATATTTCCGACCTTTTGAAGGTGGGGATCGTTTCCTAGGGGAGCTGTTAACGGCTTGGGGATGCAGGATACACGGAAGGGAGTTAGATTCATCCGACCTCAAAAATCTGGTGGCCGATCAAACTTAGTAAGTAAAATTACTGGTGGCCCCGGCATTCGTTTCTGAGAATCGCAGAATATTTTGTGATGTGCTTTGCTTTTCTTAAAGGCTTTGATACTCTAAGATAGAAGTAGAGCTGCGCCGCTCAATTAATTAGCATTTTGAATATTAGGGAGCCAACTATGCAGGGTGTGAAGTTTATCCACCTGACAGTTAGGGAGTTTTCTGAGTGATTGCTATTTCTGCTCGTCCGGTCGTCGGACGCAATTGGATTACGATTAGCTTCGCTTCTACCCTATACCTTTGTCCTATTTTGGATCTGCTCCTAGCAGAGGTTCCGGCTCACTGGCAAGCGGAATTACGGTTGGGGCTTCAAGAAGCTTTGGTAAATGCTGCTAAGCATGGAAACAAGTTAGACCCCAGTAAAACTGTTGGAGTCCGTTTTTCGATCGTCCAAAACGAATATTGGTGGGTGATATCGGATGAAGGTTCTGGCTTTAAGGCCCCTTGCAGTTGCGACCTTGATACCGATAATTGCGACAGTCTCATAGCAGAGGATGTTGCAGATAATTCTGCACTCCCCCATGTTGAACAAGAATGTGGTAGGGGGCTGTTTATTCTTTACCAAATATTCGATCGGGTTGACTGGAATTCTCAAGGTACAGAGTTACGGCTGTGCAAAGAACTTCCCAGTCGCTACCGGCTGCCTAGTTTGCGCTAGAACTGATATTTGGCAGGATTATTCACATAAGCTAGACGTGCAAATTTTTTCGTTCCCGGGCTGAACCTGGGATTTGAAATTTTGATATTCTGGCTGTTGATAGTTGATGATAATGCAAAATGTGAGTTTTGAGTGAGAAAAGTATAAATCTTTTTACCTAGCAATCGCGCTGCTCGATCGAGCGGCGCGATTTTCTGAGTTTGGAGCCACCAATCCAATATTTAACTCAAGACTCAAAATTATTTGCCGTGAGTCGGGCAGGGAGGAGCAGAGATCGATCGATCTAACCATCCTGCTGCTTGGTTCAAGCGCGGGAGAGCTTCTTCGGGCTGATTTTTGAGCAAAAAGACCAAAGCGGCTGCGGCTTGCTCTCCGGCCCGCGCAGAACGGTTTGCTTTGAGGCGGTGCCAATCTTTTTCGGAAATGGCGAGGCGGGCTGCTAGGGCTTGAGCCAGTTCTACTGTGCTAAGCTCATTGAGATTGACAGTTTGGGTTGTTTGTGTAGTTTCAAGCATAGCGGGCATTTATAGCGATTCGGCTGCGGTTTCTGAATTGAAAAAATATACTGCATATAATAACAACTTAATTGGGAATCGGTTTTTTTTAAGTATTGTCAGGTTTGCAGATCGAAATGCCTCAACAGCCGTCAGAGTTAAATCGGGAAGAGCCAGAAAATGAGTTTGTGCAGGCGATCGCAGCAGTGGAGCGATCGCTCGCGACAGTCAAAGAGCGTTACACTCAGATTCAGGTCGATCGCCAGCGCCAAGCCGAACTCGGCCACCTGCGCGAAGATGTGCGCCAGTCTGTGCGCCAAAATCCATTGCCGCAACTCAAGCAAGAATTGCGGGAAATAGAGCAAGAATTGGAAACGATCGAGTTAAATTTAGAAAGCAGCCTGTTTTCTTGGGGAAGCATAAAACAACCTTTTTGGCA
>JBDTEI010000483.1:0-5705 GCA_039922675.1 Microcoleus sp. | reverse complement strand
TGCCCGCAGCGCACCGCTAAATCAATGGCTTCGGCTCGGAGCGCTAACTGTTCGGCTTTTGAGCTATGTTGAGATTGTAGGAAATTCTGTTTTAGCCGATCGAGCTTCTGCTCTAATTTTTGGTAAGCCGACACTATCACAGCCGAATTTTTAGCAGCCGCTGCTGCTGCGATTGCATCCAATCCCGCTCGAATACAGCCAAAAGTACCCGGAACAAAATTTAGGATATTTTTGCTGTCATTTTCCGCAATCCAACCAACAGGTTTAACCGAAATTATTTCCGATTCATGTAGCAACCAATTATCGAGAGTTGCTGTCACAGTATTAGTCGAGTTCATGGCAATTAACTGCATGATTTCGCTGACAGCTATTCTACCATATTCGCGTTCAATATTGGCAAAAGGTAGCACACCAAAAACCGCACTATTGTCTGGAAGTACCGCAGCTACAATAAACTTTTGAAACAATTCAAAACCTGTAATCCAAGGAACATTTCCCGACAGTAAATAACCATCCTTTATGGGAGTTGCGGTGACTGCTGGATTGCCCGATCGCCTTAAATGCGAAAACCCAACACCCAAGCGTAACTCTTTTTGGGCGATCGCGCCCAAGTATCTACTTTTTAGCATTTCATTGTCGCTGCTGGCAATCATCGCAGTTGCGCTGTGGTGCTGAGTTTGCAGGAAAGACAAAGCGCCGGAATATCGAGCCGTCAATTCCTGATATTGGTAAAAAATCTCCGTTGGAATGTCCGCGCCGCCCCATTTTTGGGGAACACGTAACGCTAAGAGCGATCGATTTTCCAATCCAGCAACTGCTATTTTCAGCGCTTCCGAGTCGCCGTCGATTATTTCGGCGCGGGGTGAAACGCACTCTTTGAGATAACTTTCTGTGCTGTTTAAAATATTTGTGAAATTCATTTTTTATGATGATTTTATAGAAAACTGGGCGGTTGAAACCGCGTCTACACAAACAAAACCCAGATGGTGCGTGGGTTGAATCTTCAGACTGGGCGGTTGAAACCGCGTCTACACAAACAAAACCCACGGAGGTGGGTTAAAGATAATGCGGTTAAAATTGCGTTAGCTTCTTCAGTCTGCGGAGGCAGACTTCGTTTGTGTAGACGCGGTTTTAACCGCCGTTTTCCTTTATCTAAAGCTGGTTTCAGCCGCCCTCTTATCTTATTCCCAAACTTTCCAAGGAGCCTTCCCTTCATCCCAAAGCTCATTTAAATACTTGTATTCTCGATAAGTATCCATTGCAAAGAAAAAGCCCTCGTGACGGTAAGCCATCAACTGTCCCTCCGCCGCCAAACGCTGCATCGGCTCCTGTTCTAAAACACAATCATCCCCACCCAAATACTCAAATACCCGGCGGTTAAATACAATATATCCAACACTAATCCAGCCGTCTATTTGAGGTTTTTCAGTAAATTCTACTACCCGGCTATCGCTATCTACATCCAAAATTCCAAAACGCGAAATCGGGCGAAATGTAGTAACAGTTGCTAGCTTTCCGTGAGACTTGTGAAACTCCATCAATTTATCAATATCGACATCAGCAACTCCATCGCCATAAGTCACCATGAAATTCTCGTCATCGATATATTTTTCGATCCGTTTCACCCGCCCTCCCGTCAAGCTTTCTGCGCCAGTTTCAGCCAGCGTTACATTAAAATCTTGTTCGCGATGTTCCTCATGATAGGTAATGCTATTTTTGCGTCCCAGACAGACAGTAAAGTCATTGTTCATGGCTTCATAATTGAGGAAATATTCTTTAATCATGTTGCCGCGATAGCCCAAGCACACAATGAAGTTTGAGAAGCCGTAGTGGGCATAGATTTTCATGATGTGCCAAATAATCGGATGTCCCCCCACCTCAACTAAAGGTTTCGGGCGAAATTCTGTTTCTTCTCTGAGACGAGTACCGAGGCCGCCAGCGAGGATAACTACTTGCATTTTTCCACCTTTTTAAAGCTCATCAATTAATGTATCATCAATTATTTGTATTTCTTAAAATTATTAACATTTTGTCATAGTGAGTGAAGCTTTGTAAACCGCAGAAATTATCCCCTATCCTCAATAATCCCAGGGTACGCACCGCTCACCTCAAATTTATGAATAATCGCAATCGTAGTAATTCTAGGGCGATGCACCGCGCACAGTATATTAAAATGCTGCGCGCAATCTTTAACTAACTAATGGTAAACTATGAAACAGACAAAAAACAATATATAATTCGGAAAATGAACATAATAAACAGCAATGAAAACTAAATTCGATCGCCTCAAACAGTTTTTAGGTATAATCTGCGCGATCGCCTCAATAACAATCTTATTCCAATCGGCAATATCGGCTGTTGGTGGCGCTGTTTTTGCAGGGCAAATCTCAAATACACCACAAAGCACGATAGCTTTTGTGCCTAGTATACCGGGCGGCGGATTAGACTTTCACGAAGCAGCAGGAGGACACACTTTAGAGAAACACGTTGGCAAAACAGAAGCACAACTAGGACAGCGACTCGCAAGCGAAACGAGAATTTCTGCCGCATCTTCCTTTACTGACCGTTCCGTCGCCGAAGCGGCCATTGCGGAAGCAATGAACAGAAATCAAAGTGCGATCGACTCTTGGGTGAAAAGTCGAGGAAATCGTTATACGATCGACTATAACGCAAACAGAATAATTGGCATTACTTTGCGCCGCCGCGCATCCAAAGTAACTTCAGCATCTCGCCTGAAAATTGTCCTCCAGCGCAGTGCCAAATTATCTCCCGGATACTTTATTCTCACAGCTTATCCCGAATGATCAATCAATTTCCTCATTTAACCCAATTTTTCAGTTCCTACTTTCATCAAGACTGGCCGTTAGAAGCTGACACTCCCAGTGATGTAGTGAACAACTACCGCACCAGCGAACCGCCCGAAAGTATTGAATCTGCATCGCAAGAAATCGGAAAACTGCTAAAAATGCCGATTTTAGAACCAGATTTAGAAGCATTCATCTTCGATGAATTAGGCTGTTACTATGACCCACAATCGGAAAATCAAACAGTCAGAGAATGGCTAGAGTCCGTGCAACAATCTTTGATTAATCCCAGTTAAAATCTATGTATTTCTACTCGTTACTACGCAGACCCTAGTAACACAGATCGGGAGGCTCTGGCTCCACGTTCAAGAGCGAGGCAGAGCCTCTAGATATGGGTTCCCAGGCAGAGCGTGGGAACCAGTCACCAGTTAAACCAATTATTTTCTTCAGTCTGCGGAGGCAGACTTTGTTTGTGTAGACGCGGTTTCAACCGCCGTCTTATCTTTGTTTGTGTAGACGCGGTTTCAACCGCTTATTTAACCGTCAACAAGTAACCTTCATGAACATTAAAATTAGGAATAACATAAGTCAAGCTGTTGCGATCAACCGAAAAAATTTCTTCTTTAACCGTGACTAGCTTTTGCACAGCTCTTTCTAGATTGTTAGGAATTTTCTCTAATTTCAGACTAACTTTTTGACCGCTTTTAATACCTAGCTGCTGCAAATTCACAAGATTCAACCTGACGGTTGTGGCTGAGGAATAATTGCGATCGAAATAACCTAAAAGTACCTGTGCTTTACCTTCAGGATTTGACTTGCTAGCTAAGGCCACAAGGCGATCGTTATCTGACTGACTCAGCACTCGCGAATTAACTCCATCAGCATAGGTTTTGTAAGTCCACCAAGCCGCCCTCGGCTCAAAAGTATTAGGCGTGACCATCCCACTCAGCGTATTATTGAAGCAATTACTAACTTTTTTACCTACAGTTGTATCCCAACAAGCTCTGCAAGCACCGTCAGCTCTTGCATACTCTAAGTTAGACAAATAACCTAAAATTTCCCCCGGCTCATACTGCGCTAATTCTCCGACAATTTCGTTGACGTAAATCTTTTGCAATTTCAGTTCCTTGTAAAAGGCACTTTGTTGAAAATTGCGTTTAGCATCGATTACGTGGTCGTCCACAAATGAAATTATGGTATCGTTGAGTTCGTGCCAAGCTAGGAAATTTACTTCCAGTTTGTTCGCTTTGCAGTAATCTAGAAAGGCAGCAAGATATTCTTTGTTGTAAGTGCTGATGCTCGGCCCGCCAATCATGGCTGTTGGCCCCAATTCTTCCCGCAAGATTTTGTAAGCTCTTTTGTAGGTTTCAAAGAATTGTTCTCTGCTTCCATTCCAAAATGGATTTTTTAAGTCTGGTTCGTTCCAGATATCCCAAATAATTTTTTTGCCTTTATTTTGCTGAGCTAACTGTCGGATGAAGGCTTCCCACGCGGGGTAATTTTGATAGGGCCAACCTTTGGGGTTGGCGCCGTAGCCCCAGAGGTCGCTAACTAATAGTTGAAATTCGGCTCCGCTGGCGATTACTCGATCGTAAATATCGAGTCTTCCGGCGCGCCACAGCTTGGGCTGCAAGGGCTTGATTAAGTTATCTGGGGGCTGGGTGGGGTCGATTCCGTGCAAGATGCCGCTCATGGACGTTATACCGGTGACGGGCTGTCCAAAATCGACTGTGACGTTCGATCGCATTTGGGCGATCGCATTTGGCTGCCCAAAATACGCGATTAACAGGACAGTTACCACAGCTAAGCAAATTGGCAATAGTCTATTAATAGATTTGAACTTGAAGGTGAATTGCATATTGCATTTGTTGGCTAGGGTTTGTAGAAGAATGGGCGGTTGAAACCGCCGACTCCAAAAAGTCTTAACGCACAGACAAGGCAACTTCAAAACCCTGTACTAATTCCATCAATTCTTGCCAAGCTTCGGAATTAATTAGCGAGTAAGTATCGAGTTGAACCCCCTTTTCTGAAGATAAGGCAACAAAATTTGTGATCCAACTCAAGATAGTTTCGCTTGTCAACAATGGCGTGCATTTCCAAGCTGACTGCAACTTGTCAAGCATCCCAGACTGATCTCCGCGATCCCAAGCTTGCCATGCCTGCCATACTAGATAATAGTAATAGAGCATACTGTCAACTTTTTCGATCTGCTTTTGGACTTTGGGGGCGATCCTCTTCGAGGGCTTCGCTAACGCAAATTCATCTCGATTGCTGGTAGCAGATAGAACTTGTGCGACAACTTCTGCGTATTCCAAAACCATCCGTTCTTCCTTGAAAAGTTCTTCGGCCCGCAGTTTGCAAGCTTGTCCTGCTAGTCTCCGCAATTCAGGATTTTGGGCCCAGAGTTCTACCGTTGTGGCTAACTCTTGTACTGTCTGTTGCGAATCAATTGTCGGATCGGCGATTAACTTTCCGGTATCTCCCAACTCTTCAGGAATCCCGCTGACTGCTGTAGCAATTACCGGCAATCCTTTCGCCATTGCTTCCATAACTGCTAGCGGCATTCCCTCTGCTTTGGATGATAAAATAAAGATGTCGCTGGCATCTAACCAATCGGCAACATCCCACCGCTGGCCTATAAATTTAACTTGTTCGCTGACTCCTAATTCGTTGACAGTTGCTCTCAATTCCGGCTCCATATTGTCGTGGGTGGTGGAACCGGGGCCGGCCCAAACGAAGTATAGCTGGGGCCAAATTGGCAGATTTTTCAGTTTGGCGATCGCCTGCAATTGATACTGATATCCTTTAATTGGAGTCAGTCTCGCCGCCGTGAAACAAACCACAGCCTCTTCGGGGATGCCTTGTTCTTCGCGCAGGCGTTGGCGAGTTGAGAGATTGGGC
>JBDTEI010000482.1:0-6327 GCA_039922675.1 Microcoleus sp. | reverse complement strand
GTTGTTGATAGCATCCAAAAACTTGCTACCATTTTCTACGTAGAACGAAGTCAAACCACCACTAGCGTAACTCAAAACTCGAACGTAGATCTTAGGCTTAATCAGAGTAGACCGCGCCACCAGAGCTTTGTCGTAGTCTAGGTTTTTGGTACTAGCGTCCAATTCAGGAATGATAATCACATCTCCCGATGCCAAAGGAAAATCGAACAAATCATTAGCCTTTGCTAAGGGAGTGTAAAGGTCGATGGGTTCCTCCACCGACGAGCCATTCACCAGCGTCCGCCGCACTCGCACCGCCCGCAAATCGGCTTTTCCCGTGACTCCCCCCGCAATCAGCAAAGCAGCGGAAATTCGACCGGAACCCGCCCCAAGCGTGTAAAAACCGGGTTTGCTGACTTCTCCGGTGACAGTTACTTGGACGGGGACAGCGGCAGCGGCTAAGCTGTATCTGGATGCTAAATCTTGATCGGATTTGCGATCGGGCGTAACCTGTTTATACGGTACAACGATCGCATCTCCATCTTCCAAACGCAAATCCGGCGGAGCAATACCAGTTTGCAGCGGCGTCAAAATATCAACAACTTGCTCCGCGACAGCACCACCCGGCAAAGTCCGCCGCACCCGCACCGCCCGCAGTTCGGCCGTCGGAGTAGTCCCAGCAGCAGCAGCCAGAGCCGCCGGAAGCTGCGGGGTTTGGAGCGGATAAAAACCAGGTCTCGCCACTTCCCCCGTCACCGTCACCACTACCGGGCGCTGAACCAGCAAAGCAGCCGAGACTTGAGGATTTTTGATAAATTGCGTGAACCGTTCTCGGAGGCGCTGCTGTGCTTCTTCCACAGTAAGGCCGCGCACATTTACTGTGCCGATTAGCGGCAGTACAATTACCCCCTCAGGGCTGATAGCACCAGTAAAATTTAGCTCGGGGAAGCGCTGAACTTGAACAGAAATCTGGTCTCCCGGGCCCAGGCGGTAGGGGCGATTCCGAAAAGCTGGGTTAATTTGCCGGTTGAAGTTGGCAGGTGGCGGTGGCGGTACGCGCAGTGGCGGTGGCGGCACCAACTGTTCGGAACTAGGAACAACAGATTGGGCTAAAGCCGTTTCCGAAAAAACTTTGCCGTTAAAGCCCCAGAATACAGCAGCAAAAGATAGAGTCCAAGCAATTGAGTGTAGACCTGCTAAGGAAAAAGCGATGCGATTTTTAATTGTAAAATTTTCCGGCATTTGGATGGTATAAAAAAAGGTATAATTTTGAATAATTTGTTTATTTTCTAGTTTCATTTTCGCAATAATCAACTGAAAATATTTACTAATTCTAGCAAATACGTTGAACTTTCCCTTGATTATTCTAGCCCACGCAGGCGGGCTTTGCTTTATGTAGAAGCGATTGAAATCGCATTCTTGATTCTCTCATTGAGATGCTCTCAATATTCAATTCTACCCACCTACAAATGCGTTAAAAACTCTCAAATCAGAAAATTTCTGCCATTAATTGAGCCTGAACAGTTTGGCCGAGAGATTCCAGCAGCGGTTCAACTATCTTAATGTCGGCCTGCGGTAGGATGGGAACGATGATACTGACAGCAACCCAAGAGGCGCGGCGGTTCGACAGTCTAGCAATGTTGTCTTCCCAAAACCAGCGACTGGTTGCTGGAGAACCCCCGTTAGACCAAGCGTACCACTGCACGACAGCAAAAGTTTGTTGGGGAGTCCAGCTTCGGAAAAACCGCGCCTCGACGGTAGACGGCTTGTCGGATATTTTTGCTAATTTAACTGTAAACCTCAAAGTGCGATGAGAATCTGTTTGCCACCGGTGAAATCCATCGATATCTAGCCATTCTACTTGGGGCTGGTTTTTGGGGTCATTTTGAGGCAACAGCAATAAAATAGCCATTGTTTGATGATTTTGAATTTCTTCAACTAACCACCTGTGACCGCCAATTTGGACGTTATTCTGGACGCGGATCACCTGCCAGTCAGGAAGTGTCATCCCGTGTTGGCGCAAACTTTTTAACTGCTTGAGGTTTGCAACTGGTGGCGGGTTTGTCCAAGGCCACCTTCCCGTCGCGTAGCCGGGAATTGCTACTGCCGCAACCAGTACCAGCAAAAATGCCAGTACCACAATTTTAGATAATTGGTACCGCCGCAGTAGTTTCAGTGATGAAATGATTTGTTTCATTAATTGGCAGACTGGCTTGGGAAATACTTTTCCATCCCGTTGATGAGAAGTACCAATAAGCCTAGTATACAAGCAGAATACAAGTCTCCGCCCCATCCGGCGTGCAGCCAAGTAAAAAGCCTCTCTCTGTCGGTTCCGTGAAAGTAAGTTAGCAAAGTATTGCGGAGAATGTTGGAAGTGACGCTAATGATAGATGTACTCGCTAAAAATAAAATGCTTCTTTTGTGGGAACTCGAAACTCCTGTCCAATCCAGCAGAATTAAGCTGACGTAAAGACTGGTAAACAGCATTTTTAAGCCTGCACAGTGGGGTGCAACTTCGACAATGCGATCGTTTACGTACAGATAAATTTCTTCGACTCTCACGTTTAAACCCACGTTAATTAATATCCAGCCGGATGTCTCAGCAATGAAGTGCTGCAACGGCAAGGCATAGGGTTCTATGAGGTAAGGAATGTGGTTTGGCGAGGCGAGAAATACGAATAAAAGCGGCATTCCCTGCAATTTTAAGCCGGGAAATCCTTTTAAACACAAGCAAATGCCAGCCAGCATTACTACTAGGGATAAATTCACCAAATCGCTTAAGCGACTCAGATAAAAAAGCGTCGCTAGTAACAGGAAAAAGCTTCCCAAAGGATGTGGCGAGTTGGGCAAGCGCAGCCAGACTTTTCGGTTCGTCCAAGCAATATAAGCTGCGTAGGGCAAACCAATTAGTCCGTGGCTGAAATATTCGTGTTCGATGCTGATGTTTTTGTTGAACCAGCCGTCGTACCAGTGTACTAGCAGGGGGGCGTACAGCAGCACTAGGAGTACCGTGATACCTTCCCCCAGGAGGTATCGCTTGAGAACAATGCGAATTCTGCCCTGGATGTGCATGGTTTGAGAAGTTTTGAGATTGCCGCGCTGGATTCGCCACCCGAAAGCGATTTTGAACTGTGAGTTAAAGATTTGTTAATTCCCAACTCAAACAACTCAAATGCTTTGAGAACTGCACTCTACTGCTTGCAACAGCTTCAGCATAACTTTTATGAACAATTAGCAATTCAACGATCGCGCGATCGCCCGTACAACCTGTTCGATCTGAGTATTACTCAATCCGGGATACATTGGCAATGATAAAATCTGTTCGCACAGGGTTTCTGTGTGGGGGAAGTCGCCCGGATTGCCTAAGTTTTGGTAGGCGGGTTGCAGGTGGCAAGGTACGGGATAGTGAATGCCTGTTTGAATGCCCTCTTGGGCGAGTTTTTGCTGGAGGGTATTGCGGTCGATTGGGCTTTTCTCAGTAATTTTGATCGCATAGATGTGATAAATGTGACCTGAACTGCTGTGATTGGCGATCGGTACAATGCCTTTGGGTTTCAGGGGTTCTAGTAGATTATTGTAGTATTGGGCGGCTAAGTTGCGATCGCGATTCCATTTTTCCAAGTAAGGCAATTTCACATTGAGCACGGCGGCTTGCAAATTGTCGAGGCGACTGTTGGTGCCGATTTCTGTATGTAAATATTTGCTAGGAGCTCCGTAATTGCGGAGAGTACGCATGGTTTTTGCGAGCTCTGCATCGTTAGTAATTAACATCCCGCCGTCGCCAAAACAGCCGAGGTTTTTGCTGGGATAAAAGCTGAATGCTGCTGCTTTCCCAAAGGAACCTGCACGGTATCCTTCTCTTTCGGCTAAATGCGCTTGGGCGGCATCTTCAAAAATTATTAAGTTGTGGCGGTTGGCAAAATCTAAAAGCTGACTGGGCGATACCATTTGACCGTAGAGATGTACGGGGATAATTGCTTTAGTTTTTGAGGTAATCGCTGTTTCGGCTGCTGTGAGGTCAATCAGGGCGGTTTCCGGGTCACAATCTACCAGGATAGGTATTGCTTTGGCTTGAATGACAGCGATGATGGTGGCGATAAACGTGTTGGCGGGTATGAGAATTTCGTCGCCAGGGTGAATGCCGCAAGCTTGGAGTCCCAGGGCGATCGCATCAGTTCCGCAAGCCACTCCTACACCGTATTTTACCCCAGAAGCTGCTGCAAATGCTGTTTCAAATTCTGCCAGTGCTTCACCTAAAATAAAGTCTCCTCGCTCAATAATTTTCCCAAGTGTTTCTGTTATTTGGGATTGAATTGGTTGGTGTTGCAGCGAGAGATTGACAAACGGAATTTTTGGCAAAAAACTACTCATAGATCGGAGGAATAATAATTATTTATATTAACATTGACCTGCGAATATTTTTGAAGATATTTTCACCACAGAGGGCGCAGAGTGCTCAGAGTAAAAGAGGATCTAGGGAGAGTAGACTTATTCCACTTCCCAGCTTTCCAATCAGGAAATTATCTGCGTTCATTTGTGTTTATCTGCCTTATATCTGCGGTTGACCATATCTATCAAAGATTTATGCAAGAAGTATATTATATTTGGCGCGCATTCAACTAAATCAAACTTTTTCGGTAAAATAGAAGCAGACAATTGTTCCTACCATCGAAATCATGGAATACAAAAAACTAGGCGACAGCGATTTATCAGTATCTGAAATCTGTTTGGGTACGATGACTTACGGCCAGCAGAACACCGTTATAGAAGCAGCGCAACAGCTCGATTTGGCAATTTCCCGAGGAATCAACTTTATCGATACGGCAGAAATGTATCCGGTGCCGGGAAAACCGGAAAGTCAGGGAAAAACCGAGGAATATATCGGCGAATGGCTGGTGAAACAGCAGCGGGATAAGGTTATTATAGCGACGAAAGTGGCGGGGAGAAGCACTCGATTAAAGTGGATTCGGGAAGGGAAAAATCAGATCGATCGCCCAAATGTCGAAAAAGCCCTGAATGACAGCCTGAAGCGCCTGCAAACTGACTACATCGACCTGTATCAGATCCACTGGCCCGATCGCTACGTGCCGCTATTTGGCGCGCCGGACTACGATATCGCCCAAGAACACGAAACTGTACCAATTTTAGAACAATTAGAGGTATTTGCTGACTTGATCAAAGCTGGAAAAATCCGCTATTTGGGTTTGAGTAACGAAACGCCTTGGGGAGTTTGCGAGTTTTGCGAATTGGCCGAAAAACACGGTTTGCCGAAAGTTGTTTCGATTCAGAATGCTTTTAGTTTGAGCAATCGGACTTTCCACATGAATTTGGCAGAAACTTGCCGTTTTAAGAATATGGGATTGATGGCTTACAGTCCTTTGGCTTTCGGGCTATTAACGGGTAAATACTTAAATGGAATACCGGAAAATTCGCGACTGGCTTTGTTTGCTGGATTTGGTCAGCGTTACGATAAAACTAATCTGAATGATGCGGTGAAAGGGTATATTGAGATTGCTGAAAAGCACGGTTTGAGTCCGGCGCAGATGGCTTTGGCCTATGTGCGATCGCGCTGGTTTGTGACTAGCACAATTATCGGTGCAACAAGCCTCGAACAGTTGGAGGAAAATATCGGTAGTTTGGATGTGACGCTCTCTGAAGAGATTGTAGCAGAAATTAATTCTGTGCACGCTAAGTATCCGAATCCGACACCTTAATCCTAATTTGTAGGTTGGGTTGAGGAAACTAACCCTAGGTTTCACTTCGCCCAACTTACTACTTTTTTAAGATCGTGTTTGTGGTTTATGGTTATCCTGTAGATTGTTCAATTTTGTCCTAATTAAATAGGAGTATTCGCCATGAATAGTAGTCAAAAATTCGATATTAGATTAACAGAACTTTTCTTAGAAGAAGATTGGGGAATTGATCCAGAAGATCCATTAGGAGAACTTTCTCATTTTGAAATGGGATGGTGGCGTTTCTGTTTTGAATACAACCATAAAGTTTTACTTGAAATAGGTGATGAGAAAAGACAGGTATTTTTAGACCCAGATATTTGTATGATGATTGACAATTACTTTCCCAAGGAAATTTTTAAGCTATCACAAGGTCAAAAAATAGTAATAACTTTTCCTGAAAGTTCCTTCGCTATTACGTTAGTACCCATCGACAATCAGATTAGCTGCAAATTGAGAAAGTTTGGATATTCATGTTGGGAAAAGCAGTTTGAGTGCGATCGCGCTTAAGTATTAGATGCGCTGAGAGGATTTATGACTGAAGTGATGCAGCTAGCGGTAGATAAGGGTTTCATCACAGCCGAGGAGAAGCAGGAGTTTGTTACTCCGGCTTTTT